>JAUZEY010000504.1 GCA_030838785.1 Actinomycetota bacterium
AAGAGCCTGCGCCGCCTGTTCCTCGACGAATTCGCCGACGACGTCGACCCCGCCTCCGGTGACGGGCCGGACGAGACGACCGTCGGTGTCGGGCGGGCCGAGCAGCTCTTCGACAAGGTGTTCGGCGTGTTCGGCGACGACTCCGTGGCCCAGCTCGGCGGCGTGCTCCTGGCCTGCGAGCAGGCGTCGAACGTGCTGACCAAGGTGCTGGAGTGGGGCCGCCTCATGGCCTACCTCGAGCAGTCGACCCGCTACATCGCCTACGACGCCCGCCTCGACGGCCGGTACCGCTACTGGCGCGACCCCCAGGTGCTCGACTCGCCGCTCGGCGCCCGCTACATCGGCACCCTCGACGCCCTCTTCGACCTCTACGCCGCCGCCCTCCCGAAGGTCGTCGACTGGGCCCGCCAGACCTTCCCCAAGGAACCGGGCGACTCCGACTTCGTGTGGCGCCAGACGATCAAGGCCAAGGCCTGCGACGCCGTCCGGGGGATGCTGCCCGCGGCCAGCCTGTACAACGTCGGCAACTACGGGACGGGCCAGGCCAACGAGGCGTTGCTCCTGCGGTTGCGGGCCCACCCGCTGCCCGAGGTCCGTCGTTACGCCCAGATGATGCTGGAGGAGCTCCGGCTCGTGATCCCGTCCTTCCTCAAGCGGGTCGACCGGGAGGACCGGGGCGGCGCGTGGAGCGCCTATATAGAGGAGCGGCGGGAGCGGACGGCGGAAATGACCGCCCACCTCCTCGGCGGCGAGGAACCCGAGCCCCGCCCGTCCGTCACCCTCGTCGACTTCGACCCCGACGGCGAGGACAAGGTGCTGGCCGCCATCCTCTACGCCGCCTCCGACCTCCCCGAGGACCAGCTGGCGGCCCGGGTGCGGACGCTGGAGCCCGAGGAGCGCTTCGCCCTCCTCGACGCCTACGTGGGGGAGCGGGGCAACCGCCGCCACAAGCCCGGCCGGGCCTTCGAGCGGACGGGCTACCGCTTCGACGTCCTCGCCGACTACGGCGCCTTCCGCGACCTGCAGCGCCACCGGATGCTGACCATCGAGTGGCAGCCGCTGTCGACGCGCCACGGCTACGAGGTCCCCGTCCCGGTGGTCGAGGCCGGCGTCGCCCCGCTCTTCGAGGAGGCGATGGAGCACGCGGCCTCACTCCACCACCAGCTGGCGGGGACCTTCCCGGCCCAGGCGGCCTACGCCGTGGCGCTGGCCTACCGGATCCGCTTCACCATGCAGATGAACGCCCGGGAGGCCATGCACGTCCTCGAGCTGCGGACGGGCCCGCAGGGTCATCCGGCCTATCGGGCCGTGTGTCTGGAGATGTGGCGGCTCATCCGCGACCAGGCCGGCCACCACGGTCTGGCCGAGGCCATGCGCTTCGTCGACACCGCCGACTACGAGCTCGGCCGCCTCGGAGCCGAGCGGCTGGCCGAAGCCCGCCGGTCGGGGAGCGTCCACCCCTAACGGCTCAGCCTGTTACTGCTGTTATTCTTGCGCTCTATGTGGCGCAAGATGATCACGATCGGGACGCTGGCCGGAGTCGTCGCCGGGGGATCGGCGGCGGGACGGGTCCATCCTGTCCGGCGGGGCGACACGCTGGAGGCGATCGGGCACCGCTACGGCGTCGATGTGCGGGCCCTCGTGGTGGCCAACAATCTCCGCGACCCCGACCGGCTGCCGGCCGGGACGACCCTGTCGATTCCCGCGCCCCGACCCGCGCCGCCTCGCCCCGCCGTCCCAACGGCCCCGGCCCGGCGACCAGCGCTCCCGTCCGCTACCGGAGCCGCCCGGCCGGCGGCTCGGCCGGCGCCACCGGCCGGCCGCCCCGGGGCGCTCCGCGAGACGGTTGTTCGGATGCCGCCGGCCGAGCTGGCTGCGGCCCGGCCCGCCCCCCGGATCCTGGTGCCGCCCGATCGGATCGGCCTGCGGCCCGTCTTCCTCCGGTTCTCCCGCCTGGCCGGCGTGCCCAGCGACCTCGCCATGGCGCTGGCCTGGCAGGAGTCGGGGTGGCAACGCAGCAAGGTGTCGTCGACCCGGGCCGTCGGGGTCATGCAGCTGATGCCCGACACCGTCGACTTCGTCTCGGCTTCGCTGCTCGGCACCGCCCCCCTCGACCCGGCGGACCCGGTGGCCAACATCCGCATGGGGACCCGGTTCCTGCGTTACCTCCTCGACAGCCACGGCGGCAATCTCGACCGGGCGCTGGCCTCCTACTACCAGGGGCTGCGGTCGGTCCGGGAGCGCGGCCCGCTCGAGGAGACGGACCGTTTCGTGGCCAACGTGAAGGCCCTGCGGGGCCGGCTCTAGCTCGAGCGCGAACGGCCCCGGGCCACCAGGAGCCCCGACAGAGCCAGAAGCCCGGCGGCGATCGCCATCTCGGCCCGCATGCGGTGGGGCGCCTCCCGCTGGATCCGCTCGTGGAAGCCCTGAATCGGGGCCGGCACGGGGTTGTGGTCGAAGAAGTGCCGGGCGGGCTTGTCCACGTCGAGAATGGTGGCCCCCGCGATGCCGGCCAGGACGCCGGACCGGATTCCCCGGGCCGGACCGGCGAGAAGGGCGATGCCGGCCAGGCCGGCCACGCCGTCGCGCTTGGCCACCTCCAGGAACAGGGCGTGGGACTCAGGAACCCGGGGCAGGCCCCAGTGGGGGAGTGAGTCCATCGCCAGGTGGGAGGCCACCCCGGCGGCGAAGGCCAGGGACGGGCGGCGGTGGAGTACGGCGCCGATGGCCGCTCCGGCGAAGACGTGGTTGGTCACGAGCATGAGGTCACCCCCTTCGCCGCCGGCGTGCCGGGCCCCTTTGTCGGGCGGTAACTGTCGTACCTTCTGTGTAGAGTTGCAAGCATGTCATTTAAGGTCGTAGCGCTGGGGGACGCCCACCTCGGGCGGCAGTACTACTCCCGCACCACGGCGGACGGGGCCAACCAGCGCGAGCGCGACTTCGAGGAGTCGTTCGAGGCGGCGGTCGACCTCGCCCTGTCCCTCGAGCCCGACGTCGTGCTGTGGCTGGGCGACGTCTTCGACCATCCCCGGCCGGGGTACCGGGCGTTCCGGGTGGCGCAGCGGGCGATGGGGAAGATCCGGGAACACGGCGCGCCGCTGGTGGCCATCTCCGGCAACCACGACACGCCCCGGTTGCCGGGGACGGGGTCGCCCTACGCCCCGCTGGCCGACACGTTTCCCGAGTTCAACCTGGCCTACGACGGCCGGTATCAGGCCTTCGACCTTCCCGGGCTCCGGGTCCACGCCGTACCCCAGATGCTGACCGTCGACGAGAGCCTGGCCGGCCTCGACGCGGCGGCGGCCAACGGCAGTACCGACCGGGTCAACCTGCTCGTGACCCATCCACGTGTACCTGAGGTCGAGCCGCGGTGTCGAGATATCAATGAGATCGAGGTCGACGCCGAGGCGTTGCGGTCGGATCTCGTGCTCCTCGGCCACTACCACGTGCACACGAAGGTGCGCGACACCGTGTGGTACGCCGGTTCGACCGACACCTTCTCCTTCGCCGACGATCCCGGCCGGTCCAAGGGCGTGGTCTCGCTCGACACCGACACCGGCGTCTGCCGGCACCACGCCCTGCCCGGCGGCCGGCCGCTGGTCACGCCGGAGCCGGTGGCGGCGGCCGGCCTCTCGCCCGACGAGTTGGAGGCGGCCGTCATCGAGCGGGCCGAGACGGTGCCCGACGGCGCCGTGGCCCGGCTCTTCGTCGACGGCGCCGACCCGCAGGCGTGGCGCCTGCTCGACCACAGCCGGGTGGCCGAGGCCTACCGCCACGCCCTCTGGTTCCGGCTCGAGCCGGCCTTCCTCGACGCCGCCTCGAGGGTGACCGACCTGCCAACCCGCGACGCCATCGGCGACCGCTGGGCCCGGTTCCTCTCCCGGCAGGACATGACGGGTTACGACCCCGAGCGGCTGCTGGCGCTGGGCGACGACCTCATCCGGGCCGCCATCGACGAGGCGAGCTGAGGGCCGCTCCGCAATGCGCGTCACACGCCTGTCGCTGCGCAACTTCCGGGTCTTCCCGGAACTGGAGCTCGAGGTGCCCCCGGGGGTCGTCGGCATCTACGGGCCCAACGGCGCCGGGAAATCGACGCTGGTGGAATCGATCCTGTGGGCCCTGTTCGGGGTTGCCCGGACAGGCAAGGAGTCGCTGCGCTCCGACGGCGCCACCGGCGAGACGGTCGCCACGGTGGAGTTCGAGCACGACGGGCACCTCTACGAGGTGATGAGGTCGCTGTCAGGGGCGGCCAACGGGGTGAAGGCCGAAGCGGCCTGCGACGGGCTGCGTGTGTCGGCCGGGGCGGTGGCGGTACGGCAGTACGTCCACCAGGTGCTCGGCATGAGCGCCGAGGCGTTCCGGTCGTCGGTGTTCTGCGAGCAGAAGCAGCTCGACGCGTTTTCCGGTCGCCGGCCGGAGGAACGCCGCAAGCTCGTCCTCGACCTGCTCGGCATCACGCCCCTCGACCGGGCCCGCGACAGCGCCCGGGCCCAGGCCCGGTCCGCCGTCGAGCAGATCGAGGCCGCCCGGCAGGTGCTCGGCGATCTCGAGGCACTGGCGGCCGAGGCCACCGAGCTCGAAGGGCGGCTGGTCGCGGCCGGCGCGGTGCGGGTGGCGGCGGCGGCCGGGCTGGCCACGGCCGAGCAGGCGGAGGCGGCGGCGGCCGCCGTCGCCGCCGAGGAGGAACGCCGCAAGCAGGAACGCGATCGCCTCGCCGCGCTCTACGCCGCCGCCCGCCGCCGTCACGAGGACGCGTCGGCCCGCCTGGCGGAACGGTGTGCGGAGCTGGCCGAGCTCGACTCCGCCGCCGTGCACCTCCCGGCTCTCACCGACGCGGCGGCGGAGCTCGCGCCGCGGCGGGCGCAGCTCGACGCGCTGGAGAAGCACGACGTCGCCCGCGGCCGTCTCAGCCGCGCCGAACGGGAACTGGCCGGGGCTGAGGGCGCGGCGGGTGGCGAGGCGGAGACACCAACCCCGTTGCCGGCACTGAAGGTGCTGGAGGAGGAGGCGGCGGCCGCCGGCCACCGGTCGGGCGAGGCGGCCGGACGCGTGACCGCCGCCGAAGCGGCGTTGGCCGCGGCCCGCCTCCGGCTGGAGGCGGCGGCGACCGAGGTCCAGGCGGCCGCCGGCCTCGACCCTCGAGCGCCATGTCCGTTGTGCGGACAGGAGCTCGGCGCTTCCTTCGACGAAGTGCAGCGCCACCGGGAAGCGGCCCGCCAGGAAGCCGCCGACGCGGTCGGCGTGGCCGACGCCGCGCTGGCGGCGGCGCGGTCGGAGCGCTCCGCCGCCGAACAGGCCGAGCAGGCGGCCACCGACACGCTGCGGCAGGCCCGCCGCCGGCACGAGCGCTGCGCCGCGCTCCGGGCCGAGGTTGTCGCCGCCCGGGCGGCCCTCGAGGAAGCCGAAACGCTTGTAGCGGCAACGGTTTCGGCCGCCGCCGGCCCGTCCACTGGGCTCGACGGGGGAGCGTTGCGCCGCCGTGTGGCGGAGGCGGAGGCGGCACGGGACGGGGCGCTGCGGCTCGAGGAGCGGTTGAAGGCGAAGCCGGCGTTGGCGGCGGCGGTGGCCACCGAGGAGGCGGCGGTGGCGGAGGCGGGCGAGGAGGCGGCGGGCCTTCTGGCCCTGGGAAAGGCCCTGTGCTTCGACGCCGCGGCCCACGGTGCGGCCAGTGCCGCCCGGGCCGAAGCGGTACAGGCGGTCGAGCGGGCCCGGGCGGTGCTGACCGACGCCCGGCTCGACGAGCGCGGCCTGTCCGAGCGCTTGTCGGAACGGCGTTCCCGCATCGACGCCGAGGTGGAGCGCCGCGCCGAGCTGGCCGGCCGGGAATCGGAGGCCCGACACCTCGGGCGCCTGGCCGAGCTCCTCGGCGAGTTCCGCAACAGCCTCGTGGCCCAGGTCGGCCCGGCGCTCTCGGTGCAGACGACGGCGCTGTTCCGGGAACTCACCGACGGCCGCTTCGACAGCCTCGAGGTCGACGGCGACAGCTTCGAGCTGCGGGTGGGGAGCGCCGGCCATCCACTCGACCGGCACTCCGGTTCGGAGACGGATCTGGCCAACCTCTCGCTGCGCGTCGCCATCGGCGAGCAGGTCAACCTCCTCTCCGGTGGGGCGGTCGGGTTGCTCGTGCTCGACGAGGTGCTCGGCGCTCTCGACGGCGAACACCGCGACCGGTTGCTCGGCGCGCTGACCCGGCTCGGGGCTCGTTTCCGCCAGGTCCTGTTCGTGACACACGCCGTTGACGTGAAGGAGCAACTGCCCCACGCCATCGAAGTCGAGCCCGTCGGCGGAGGACGCTCTCGCGCCGCCTCCGCGACAGGTCGAATCTGCCTGGCAGAGGTCAGCTGACCACCGGCCGGGAGCGGCCGGCACCTTCGTCATCCCCCCGTCACCGGAGCGACCGCGAAGCGTCGTCAGACCTCAAGAATTTTTTCATCCGGCCTGACCAGCAGGTACGCGCGAAGGGGCAGGTCAGGCTTCGCCGTTCTCCCTTTTGCGGACTTGACACCACCACCCCCGATCGGGCGTACTTAGCTCCGTCCCGATACCGGTTGCGCCAAGGTCGTGGGCTTCCGAGAGGCCGCTGGCTACTCGGAAGAGGCGAAGGGTCGGGGTGGAGCTCAGGAGACCCAGTAGAGAACGCTGGAATAACCCATCCGCGCTGGAGCGGATCGGGCTAAACAGTGGCCCCAACGGTCTCCTGGGCTCCCGCATTTTTTGGGGGCCCTTCCTGCCGGCGGCGGGAGAGCGCGCCCCGGCGGATGTTTCGGCTTATACTCCGGCACCCTTCGAGCAGGGATTGCGGGATGGCCGACGACGAATTCGAGAGTGAAGAAGAAGAGCCCTCCGAACCGGAGGATATTGACGCCGAACTCGAAGACGATGAGTTCGGGTCGGACATCGACGTGGAAGATGTCGACGACGTCGACGACGTCCTCGTCGACGAGACCGATGACGTCGCCGTCATCGACGAGGAGACGGAGGACGAGGAGGACGAGGTCGTCGACCTCGAGGAGGAACTCCACCCCGACGACGTCGAGGAGCCGCTCGACGTGCTGCTCCTCGAGCGCACGTCGTCGGGGCTGCTCGACGAGGAGGAGTACGACGAGGACGAGGACGACGGCGAGGCCGACGACCGGTCCGACCCGGGCTCCCGGATCCCCCCGAAGCGGCCGGGCGAGTTCGTGTGCCGTTCGTGCTTCCTGGTGAAGCATCCGAGCCAGCTGGCCGACGCCGAACGGGTGCTCTGCGCCGATTGCGTCTAGCGCCCAGCGCCCGACTCGGCGCGGCGGTGCTGTCCGGGCTGCTGCTGGCCGCCGCCTTCCCACCCCTCGATCTCGGACCCCTGGCGCTGGTGGCCCTGGCGCCGCTGCTGTGGGCGTGGCGCGACGCCGGGCCCCGGGCGGCCGCTCTCTACGGCGGGGTAGCCGGCGTCGTCTTCTTCGGGATCCTCGTTGAGTGGTCGCGCTACTTCGGCCTCGTGGCTTTCGTGCCCTTCGTCCTGTTCCTGTCGACCTGGTGGATGCTGGCCGGAGCGGTGGCCGGCTGGCTCGGCCGGCGGGGGTTGACCGCCGCCCCGGTTGTGGCCGCCCTCTGGGTGGTGGTGGAGGCCGGCCGGGGCCGGGTCCCGTTCGGCGGGTTCCCCTGGGGCGACGTCGGATACGCCTTCCACGACTGGGGGGTCGCCCGCTCCGTGGCCGCCTGGGGCGGCGTCCCGCTCGTGTCGTGGCTCGCCGTCGTCGTCAACGGACTGGTGCTCGACTCCGCGCTGGCCTGGGTGCGGGGACACCGGCCCAGGTCCTGGCGGCCTCGGTCGGGACGGGTCCTCGTCCGCCCGCTGGCCGGTGTTGTCGCGGTGCTCCTGGCCGCGGTGGCGGCGACGGCAGCGCGGCCCCACCTCACCGCCACCGGCCGCCTCCGGGTGGCGCTGGTGCAGGGAAACGACCGCAACCGCAACCTCACTCCCGAGGAGGTGCGGGACCGCTACCTCGTCCGGAACCATCTCCGCCTCGCCGGCAACATCACCGGGCCGGTCGACCTGATCGTCCTGCCGGAGTCGAGTCTCGACGCCGACCCCCGGCAGGACCCTGGCCTCGACATGGCGCTCTCCGGGCTCGCCGGCGGCCAGCACGCCGATGTCCTGGCCGGGGGCAACATCCCGGCGTCCCACGACCGGCTGTACAACGCCGTCTTCCACTACACGCCCCAGTCGACGGACCCCGCCAACCCGACGGGGACGGGTCGCACGGCGGAGCTGTACCGCAAGCGTCACCTCGTTCCCTTCGGCGAGTACGTGCCGTGGCGCTCGGAGCTTTCGTTCATCGACGCTCTCCAGGCGGTGCCGACCGACTACGAGCCGGGCCCGGGGCCGACGGTCTTCTCGATCGCCGGCCACCGTGTCGGCACACTGATCTGCTTCGAGTCGGCCTTCGCGCCGCTGGCCCGCCAGTACGCCCGGCGGGGCGCCGACACCCTCGTCGTCCTCACCAACAATCGTTCCTACCGCCGGTCGGCGAACTCGGCCCAGCATCTGGCCATGGGGCAGTTCCGGGCAGCCGAGACCGGCCGCCCCCTCCTCCAGGCGGCGATCTCGGGCATCAGCGCCCTGGTCGACCACACCGGGCGCGTCCAGGCCCGGACGGCGCTGTTCGTGCCCACCGTCCTTGTCGGGGAGGTCGCCACCTACCGGGGTCGCACGCCGTACACGGTGCTGGGCGACTGGATCGTGGCCGTCTCGGCCCTGCTCCTGGCCGGCGGGGTGGCGGCCGCCTGTCGGCGGCGGCCGCTGGACCATCCTGGTGGGGAACGGCGGGCCCGACCCGTCCTAGACTCCCGGCGATGAACGGCAACGGCCAGGCTCACGCCGCGGGCAAGGAGCCCGTCGAGCGGGTCATCGAACTCTTCGTGCACACGCCCATCGGGCTGGCGGTCATGGCCTGGAAGCGCGTGCCGGAGTTCGTCGTCTCGGTCCCGGAGATCGTCGGGCAGGTCATGGCCAAGGGCTGTGCCCAGCTCGCCGAGGCGGAGGGACGCCTCTCGGAGGAGGTCCGCAAGGCCCGCATGATCGGGCAGGTGGCCGTGACCTTCGGCGGCCGCCAGCTTCGCCGGGAGGTCGACGCCCGCCTCCGTGACGCCCGTCAGGCGGCCGGGGGAGTGGCCAGCTTCCTGCCCGGCGTCGCCGGTGACGGCGGATCCAACGGCATCGCCACCGCCCCGCCCGCCTCGCCGCCGTCTGTGCCCGCCTCGCCGTCTGCGCCCGCCTCGCCGCCTCCGCCGGCCGCGGCCACCGCCGGGGCCAGTGGCGCCAAGGTCGCCAGATCAGGCGGCGTCGCGAAAGCCGCCAAGGCGGCCAAGGCGGCGAAGGCTCCGACGAAAGCGGCCCCAGCGAGGAAGGCGACCAAGGCCCCGACGGCGTCTCCGGCCTCGGCTGCCGACCTCCCGATCCGGGAGTACGACGGGCTGTCGGCGTCGCAGGTGGTGTCCCGGTTGAGCGGCCTCACGTCCGAGGAGCTCCGGGCGGTCCGGGCCTACGAGGAGGCCAGCCGGGCTCGCCGCACCGTCGTCCTCGCCATCGATCGCCTGCTCGGTTAGGGCGGAGCACCGATTGGGGGTCGCGGCCGAGGAAGCGGTCCGGGCCGCGGCGCCGGAGGACCTCCCGGCCATCGTGGCCCTCGCCGAGGCGCTCCGGGGCGAACTGACCCCGATGCGGGGAGGGCGGCTCTGGGCGGTGCGGGAGGCCCGGCCCGGTCCCGCCGACGTCGCCTACGGCGCGCTCCTCGTCGACCCGGAGGTCTGTGCCGTGGTCGGCACGCTCGACGGCGTCGTCGTCGGCTTCGGAGTGGCCACCGTCGAGGCGCTGGCCGACGGCGGCAAGCTCGGCGTCGTGACCGAGCTCTTCGTCGACCCCGAGGCCCGGGCCGTGGGAGTGGGGGAGACCATGCTCGAAGGGCTGGTCGCCTTCTGCACCCGGGAAGGCTGCGTCGGCATCGACGCCTTCGCCCTGCCGGGGCACCGGGCGGCCAAGAACTTCTTCGAGGAGAGCGGCTTCACCGCCCGGGCGATCGTGATGCACCACGTGCTGCCTGCCGGCGATCCTGAGCCCGAGAAGCCCCAGCCTGGCAAGCCCTACGGCGAGACCCAGCCCGGTGATCCCCGCGCCTCCGCCGGCACCTGACCCCGGCCACGCCGAGGTGGCCGTGGGGGCCGTCGTCCGCCGGGGTGACGAGATCCTCCTGATCCGCCGGGGACGGGGGACGGCGGTGGGGCAGTGGGCGATCCCCGGGGGGAGAGTGGAGTTCGGCGAAGGCCTGAAGGACGCTGTGGCCCGGGAGGTCCGGGAGGAGACCGCCCTCGACGTGAAGGTGGGCCGCTTCCTCGGCTGGGCCGAGCGGATGGGCGACGACCCCGCCCCGTACCACTACGTCATCCTCGACTTCGCCGCCGACCCGATCGACCCGGCCGCCACCCCCCGGCCCGGCGACGACGCCGACGCCGTCGCCTGGGTGGAGACAAAAGCCATCGAAACGTACCCATTGGTCGCCGGTCTGGCCGAGTTCCTCCGCCGCGTCGGTCTGTGACGGTATCGTCGGACTGGTGACGACGGCGCTCGAACCTCCGGCCCGGTTTGATCCGTGGCTGGCCGAGGTCGAGCGCCTCGAGGATGCGGCGAAGCTGGTCGGCCTGGAGGACGACGTGCTGGCCGTCCTGTCCCGCCCGAAGCGGATCCTCGAGGTGTCCGTCCCGATCCGGCGCGATGACGGCCGGGTCGAGGTCTTCGTCGGCTGGCGCATCCATCACGACACGGCCCGCGGCCCGGCCAAGGGCGGGCTGCGCTTCCACCCCTCGCTCACCAGGGAGGACGTCGCGGCGCTGGCCATCGCCATGACGTGGAAGTGCGCCGTCGTCGACCTGCCCTTCGGGGGCGGGAAGGGCGGGGTGCGGTGTGACCCCGCCTCGCTCAGCATCGCGGAGCTGGAGCGGGTCACCCGCCGCTACACCTGGGAGATCCTCCCGCTGTTGGGCCCCGACCGCGACGTCCCCGCCCCCGACGTCAACACCGACGAGCGGGTCATGGCCTGGCTGATGGACACGGTGGCGATGGCCCGGGGCGAGGCGGCGCCCGGCGTCGTCACCGGCAAGCCCCTCGAGGTCGGCGGCGTGCAGGGCCACCACGGCGCCACCGCCGAAGGGGTCACGATCATGGTCCGGGAGGCGTTCGCCAAGCTCGGGCTCCCGGTGGCCGGCGCCCGCGTGGCGTTGCAGGGCTTCGGGAAGGTCGGCGGGCCGCTGGCCTACCTCCTGTCCAGCCTCGGCGTGCGGGTGGTGGCCGTCGGCGACCTGATGGGAGCGGTGACGAACTCGGCCGGCCTCGACGTCGCCGCCCTGGCCGCCCACGTCCGGGCCCACGGCACGGTGGCCGGCTTCCCGCTCGGCGACTCCATCCCGTCCGACGAGCTCTTCGCCGTTCCCTGCGAAGCGTTCGTCCCCGCCGCGTTGGCCGGCGCCATCGGGCCGGCTCAGGCCAAGGCCCTCACCGCCTCGGTGGTCGTGGAGGGCGCCAACGGCCCGACCACCGTCGAGGGCGATGCCATCCTGGCCGAGAAGGGGACGCTGGTCGTACCGGACATCCTGGCCAACGCCGGGGGAGTGACCGCCTCCTACTTCGAATGGGTCCAGGCCCGGGAGGGTTACCCCTGGGACCCGACCGTCACCGCCGAGCGGCTCCGGGATCGCATGCGCACCGCCTTCAACTCGGTCTGGGACCGATCGGAGTCCCTCGGCGTCGACCTCCGCCGGGGCGCCCACTGCGTGGCACTCGACCGGGTGGCCGGCGCGATCCGCTTCCGCGGCATCTTCCCCTAGACCTCGATCCGAGCCTCATCCCTTCCTCCGCCGAAGGGACCACTCCCGGCCCGGACGGGCTAGCCCGACCGGGCCACAGGTTCGGGGCCGGATGTCCCGTACGGGCAGCATGACTAGTCCTTCCGGACTATCGAATTAGTCATCGCGGGCTATGGCCGCTAGCCACGACTGGCCCCATCCTGAGCCGGCGGAACGAAGAAGCCGGGCGGCCACCTCCCACCTCTGCCTCCGGTTCTCTCTGTCCAGAACCTCAACACATTTCAAGGAGGCACACCGTGCGTTTCAAGGTCCCCGTGGCATCCGTCGTGGCGGCGACGACCATCGCCACCGTCGCCGGCGCCTACGCCTTCGTCGGCGGGAACTCCGTCCTGAGCTCGACGCCGAGCAGTGCCACGGTGACCGCCTCGGCCGCCGGCCTCAGGACCTCGGCCGCCGGTGCGACCGCCTCGATCGACAGCTCGGGCACCGTCCCCTCGGCCGGCGTCGAGCTGCCCATCCCGTCGCTGCCGATCCTGCCTTCGGCGCTGGGGTCGGTGGCCGCGACCGTGCCGGGGACCGGCGCCTCGGTGGCCACCGGCTCGGGCAAGATCGCCGTCACCACGCCCAACGGCGTTCCGTCAGTGACCTCCACCAGCGGCCCGGTGGCGAGCGCCGCCCTGTCGGTCCCAGGCCTCAACATCCCCGGCCTCGGCGACGCCCTCAAGCTGGTGCCGGCGGCTCAGCTGCCCGACGTGACCCGCATCCTGAGCGGCCTGCCCGTCAACAGCCTGCCGATCATCGGCGACCTGCTGAAGAACGTCCCGGCCGCCAACCTGAGCTCCGTCACCGGCCTGCTCGGCACCCTGCAGGGCGCCGGCGTGACCGACCTCTCCAACGTCCTGCGGATGGTCCCGACCGGCAACCTTCCCGTCCTGAGCCAGCTCCTCAAGTCCGTGCCGACCCAGAACCTGCCGATCCTCGGCAACGTCCTGTCCAACATGCCGGCCGGCAGCATGCCCGACCTCGTCCACCTGCTCTCGGTCGTGGGCACCGACAAGCTCCCGGTCGTCGGCCAGCTCCTCAGCACCCTCCCCGGCGGTGACCTGCCGATCCTCGGCGGAATCCTCCAGGGCCTGCCCGTCAACAACCTCCTCGGCGGCCTGCTCGGCGGCGGCGGCCTCCTCGGCGGCGTCCTCGGTCAGGTCACAGGCCTCCTGAACCTGAACGGCCTGTCCCAGGGCGGCCTGCCCATCGTCCAGAACCTGCTGCCGATGCTCCCGACCTCCAGCCTGCCCGTCGTCGGCAACCTGGTCAGCTCCCTCACCGGCGCCCAGGCATCGATGCTCGGGAACCTCCTCGGCGGGATGCCCGCCGCCGGAATCCCCGCCATCGGCAACCTGATCTCGGCCCTGCCTGTGGGTCAGCTGCCCATCGTCGGCGCCCTGTTCACCTCGGTCAGCGGCACGGCCTTCCCGCTGGTGAGCCAGCTGTTCGCCACGGTGTCGCCGACGAGCCTGCCCATCGTCGGCAGCCTCCTCAACGTGGTGCCGCTCACGAGCCTCCCGGCCGTCGGCACCCTGCTCACGATGCTCCCGAGGATCTAGCGCCACCGTCACACCCCCAAACGCCACCGCCACACCGTTGAGGCCCGCCATCCGGCGGGCCTCAACGCCTGTCAGGCAAAGGCCCCGCGGTGCCCGCCGCTCGCCGCGGGGTCTGCCGCCCGCCGCCACCCGGATCTATAGGCGAAGGCCCCTTCGGGGCCGCCGCCTATAATCCAGGTTATGTCAACTCGGGGGCCGGTCGCCCCCTGAGCAGGTCCCCCGGTGCTACTGACCTGCAGCCTCCCGGACCAGGGCGTCGAAGACGGCCTGCTGGGTCGGGTCGGCGGCGGCGGTGGCTTCGGCGTGCCATTGCAGGCCGAGGACCCAGCCGTCGTCGAGCTCGACACCCTCGAGGAGGCCGTCTTCGGCCCAGGCGACGGGCACGAGGCCGGTGCCGACGTCGGCCAGCGCCTGGTGGTGGTGCGAGAACGTCCGGGCCCGTTCGACGCCCATGGCCTTCATGACCCGGGAGCCGGGCTGGGCCCGAACCTCGTGGAGGACGCCGTCGCTCCCGTCGTCGTTGCGGTGGGCGACCAGATCCTCCCGGTCGCTGATGTGCTGGTGCAGCGTTCCGCCGAGGGCGACGTTGAGGACCTGGACGCCGCGGCAGATGCACAGGGTCGGGAGCGCCCGGTCGATGGCGGCCCGGACGAGGGGGATCTCGAACTCGTCACGGGCCGGGTTGACGTGGGCCACCTCCGGCCGGGTGGCCTGGCCGTAGAGCGCCGGGTCGATGTCTCCTCCGCCGGTCAGGAGCAGACCATCGAAGCGGCTCAGGCGGGCGGAGGCGCTCTCGTCGTCGAGCAGGACGGGCGGCACGATGACCGGGTCACCGCCGGCCCGGGACACGGCGTCGACGTAGGCCGCGGTGCAGGCCACCGCCGCCTGACGCCAGCCGAGGACTCCCCCGGCCACGATCGGAACCCCGGTGACGGCGATGAGCGGACGCATCACCTCAAGCTAGCGGCGAGCCCAAGGCCC
>JAUZEY010000506.1 GCA_030838785.1 Actinomycetota bacterium
CCCGGCGTCGTCTCGGGCGCACCCGCGGCCGGGACCGGGCTGAGCTCGCCTCCCGACGCGTCGAGGCGCCCGCCGACTTCGAAGCGCAGCTCCCTGGGCACCAGCGGCGCCGGGCGGTCGGCCCAGATGTCGTAGAGGGAGGGGCGGTCCTGGCGGCCGATCTCGATCACGTCGGCGAAGCCCTCGGTCGTCACCAGCGCCACCCGGGCCCCGCGCCGCTCCAGCAGCGCGTTGGTGGCCACGGTCGTGCCGTGGGCCAGCAGCGCCGGCCGGCCGGGGTCACCCTCCTGATCGGCCAGGGCCTGCAGGCCTTGGCGCAGCGCCCGGCCCGGGTCGTCGGGCGTGGACAGCACCTTCGCCACCCGCCCGTCCGCCGCCACCACGTCGGTGAACGTGCCGCCCGTGTCCGCCCCGACCAGCACCGCCGGCGCCAGCGCCGGCCCTAGCCGGCGATGGCGGCCTGGGCCACCACGTGGCCCGGGCGGAGCCGTACGAGCAACTCCCCCGGGACGGCGTTCCTCCGCCCGAACGCCTCGGCGCTCCCGGCGCCCATGTAGCGGCCGCCGATCCGGGTCGCCCACAACAGGAGGTCGTCGAGGTCCTCGCTGAGATCGACCGCCCCCTCGATGATCACGAACGAGAACGGCGGCCGTTCGTCGTCGACGCACAGGCAGGCCCGGGGATCCCGCCGGAGGGCCTTGCCCTTCAACGTTTCCGCTCCGGTCGTGAAGATGATCGAGCCGTCGAGGTCGAGGTCATACCAGATGGGGGCGACGTGGGGCCGCCCGTCCTTCCTGGTCGTGGCCAGCTTCCCGGTGTGGGGCTCAGCGACCAGGAAGCCCTTCCACTCCTCTTCGCTCATCACGTGCATGGGCGCAGTCTGTCACCCGCCGGGGGCCAGACCGGCGCGCCGTTCCAGTTCCCGGGCGGCAGCCATGACCGGCTCGGCCAGGCGTCTCCCGGGCTGGCGCCCCAGCCGGTTGACCGGCCCGCTCACGCCGACGGCGGCGTGGATCCGTCCTCCGGAGTCGAGGACGGGAGCGCTGACACTGCCGACCCCCTCCTCCCGCTCGGCCACACTGGCGGCCCAGCCCCGGCGGCGGATCGTCTCCAGCTCGGCGGCATCGACCAGGGGGAAGCGGCCCGCCGACCCGTCGTCGGCGAAGGCCAGCAGCACCTTCCCCCCCGAGCCGCGATCGATGGGCAGCACCGCCCCCACCGGAACGGTGTCCCGCAAACCCGCCGGCCGCTCCGACGACGCCACGCACAGGCGCCGGTCGCCGTCACGGACGAAGAGCTGGGCCGACTCCCCCGTCTCGTCCCGCAGGGCCGCCAGCACCGGACGGGCGGCCTCCACGAGGCCCAGCTCGGCGCTCACCGCCCCCGCCCAGCCCAGCAGCCGCAGGCCCAGCCGGTAGCGGCCGGCGCCGTCGCGCCCCACCAGCCGGTGCGCCTCCAGGGCCGCCGCCAGCCGGTGGGCCGTCGGCCGCGACAGCCCGGTCGCCTCGACGAGCCCGGCCAGGGACAAGGGGCCCTCTTCGGCCAAAGCGGCCAGGATGGCCACCGATTTGTCGAGCACCCCCACGTTGGTGGCTATAATGTCCACATAGCAATACTGTCATCTCAGTATGTGAGACACAAGGCTCAAGCGGCCCGGGAGCGAGAGATGCCCCAAAACAGACAAGCACAGACGCTGTCGCAGAAGGTGTGGGAGTCCCACGTCGTCCGCTCCGAGGAGGGCGAGCCCGACCTCCTCTACATCGATCTCCACCTCGTCCACGAGGTCACGTCGCCCCAGGCTTTCGAGGGGCTGCGCCTGGCCGGCCGGACGGTCCGCCGACCCGAGCTGACCCTGGCCACGATGGACCACAACGTCCCGACGCAGAACATCGACCAGCCGGTGGCCGACCAGGTCTCGGCCCGGCAGATGGAGGCGTTGGCCCGCAACTGCGCCGAGTTCGGCATCCGCCTCTACCCCATGGGCGACGCCAACCAGGGCATCGTCCACGTGATCGGCCCCCAGCTCGGCCTCACCCAGCCCGGCCTCACCATCGTCTGCGGCGACAGCCACACGTCCACCCACGGCGCCTTCGGGGCCCTGGCCTTCGGGATCGGCACCAGCGAGGTGGAGCACGTGCTGGCCACCCAGACGCTGCCCCAGGGCCGCCCGGGCACGATGGCCATCACCGTCGACGGCGACCTGCCCCCCGGCGTGACGGCCAAGGACATCATCCTCGGGATCATCGGCCGCATCGGTACGAGCGGCGGCGTCGGCTCGGTCATCGAGTACCGGGGCTCCGCCATCCGGGCCCTGTCGATGGAAGGGCGGATGACCGTCTGCAACATGTCGATCGAAGCCGGGGCCCGGGCGGGGATGATCGCCCCCGACGAGACGACGTTCGCCTATCTCGAGGGCCGACCGCATGCTCCCAAGGGAAAGGCCTGGGAAGCGGCGCTCGACGCCTGGCGGGCGCTGACCACCGACGAGGGCGCCGCCTTCGACAAGGAGATCGTGATCGAAGCCGCCGCGTTGCGGCCCTACGTCAGCTGGGGCACCAACCCCGGCCAGGTCGTCGGCCTCGACGAGACGGTGCCCGACCCGGATTCCTTTGCCGAGCCGAACGCCCGCGACGCCGCCGCCCGGGCCCTGCAGTACATGGGCCTCACCGCCGGCACCCCGATCCGCGACATCCCCGTCGACACCGTCTTCCTCGGCTCCTGCACCAACGGGCGCCTCGAGGACCTGCGGGCGGCGGCCGACGTGGTGCGGGGCCGTCACGTGGCGGCCGGCGTCCGGGCACTGGTCGTGCCGGGCTCCATGCAGGTCAAGGCCGCCGCCGAGGCCGAGGGTCTCGACGAGGTCTTCAAGGCCGCCGGCTTCGAATGGCGCGAGGCCGGCTGCTCCATGTGCCTCGGCATGAATCCCGACACCCTCGCCCCCGGC
>JAUZEY010000010.1 GCA_030838785.1 Actinomycetota bacterium
AACCGCCGGGTGACCCTAGAGAACCGCTCGGCCGGGCGCCACCGATTTACCGCCCGGCCAGGTCGCGGGCCTCCACCTCGAGGGGGATCGCCTCGTAGGCCCGCTGGTGGCCGAGGCCGGCGGCCCGGCCGCGGGCGTAGGCACCGAGGTAGCGCCACAGGAATCGGGCCGCGCCGAGCTCGCGCCATTGCCGCACGTGGACAAGCTCGTGGGCCAGCAACGTCTCGTCGCCGACGTGGTCGCGCCGGAGGAGGATCACCGGCCCGAAGGTCATGGCCGCCACGCCCGGGGTGAGCCAGGGCACGTCGACGATGCGGGCCCGGGCCACGTCGGCCGGGGGCACGAGCGGGAAGTCGCCCTCGATGCGCCGCACCCGAACCTGTGGCGGCTAGCCGACGATGTTGACCAGCTTGGGCCGCACGATGATCACGTTGCGGGGCATGCGTCCGGCGAGGTTCTCCTGGACCCGGGTCGAGGCCAGTGCCACCTTCTCCATCTCCTCCTCGGTGATGGCGGCGTCGACGTCGATCCGGTCCCGCACCTTGCCGTTCACCTGCACGATCATCGTCACCGTTTCGGCCCTGGCCAGCTCCGGATCCGACGTCGGCCACGGCTGCTCGTGGACGTGGGCCCCCGGCTCGTGGCGCCGCTCCCACAGCTCGGCCGAGATGTGGGGAGCCATCGGCGCCAGCACCAGCAGGAGGGTGTCGATCGCCTCGTCCAGCGTCTGCGGGCGGGGCCCGGCGTCGGACTGCACGTACTTGTAAAGATCGTTGACGTACTCCATGCAGGCGGCGACGGCCGTGTTGTAGCCCCACCGGTCGAAATCGTCGGTGACCTTGCCCACCAGGGCGTGGCGGCCCCGGGTGACGGCCCGGTCGGCGTCGGTCTCGCCGCGGTCGACGGGCGCCGAACCCGCCTCGCCGGTGGCCAGGCGCCACACCCGTCCGATGAACCGGGAGGCGCCGTCGACGCCGTGGTCGGACCAGTCGGCGTCGTCACCCGGCGGACCGACGAAGAGCTGGAACAGGCGCAGGGCATCGGCGCCGTGGCTCTCGAAGAACTGGGCCGGGGAGACGACGTTGCCCTTCGACTTGCTCATCTTGGAGCCGCCGAGGCGGATCATGCCCTGGCTGAACAGGCGCTGGAACGGCTCGCGGACGTCGGACGGGATGATCTCCAGGTCGGCCAGGGCCTTGGTGAAGAACCGGGCGTAGAGCAGATGGAGGATGGCGTGCTCGATCCCGCCGATGTACTGGTCGACCGGCATCCACCGGCTGACCTTGGCCGGGTCGAACGGGGCGGCGGTGTTCGTGGCATCGCAGAAGCGCAGGAAGTACCACGACGAGTCGACGAAGGTGTCCATCGTGTCGGTCTCGCGCGTCGCCGGCCCGCCGCACTTAGGGCACGTGGCGGCCAGGAAGCCCGCGTGGTGCTTGAGCGGCGACTCACCCGACGGCGTGAACTCCACGTCGTCGGGCAGCAGGACGGGCAGGTCGTCCTCGGGCACCGTCTGGGAACCGTGCTCGGGGCAGTACACGACCGGGATCGGGCAGCCCCAGTAGCGCTGGCGGGATATCAGCCAGTCCCGCAGGCGGTAGTTGACCTTGGCGTCACCGAGGCCCCGCTCCACCAGCCAGGCGGTGGCCACCGCCTTGGCCTCGCCGACGTTCATTCCGTCCAGACTGAATCCATCGCGGTTGGCGCTGTTGATCTTCCGGCCGGGCCCGGTGTAGACGGGCTCCGTCCAACCCTCCGGGCGTTCGGTCGTCTTGACGACGGGCAGCTCGTACACGAAGGCGAAGTCGAGGTCGCGCTGGTCCTCGCCGGGGACGGCCATGATGGCCCCCGTCCCGTAGGTGCCGAGGACGTAGTCGGCCAGGTACAGGGGGACCTCGGCGCCGTTGAACGGGTTGACGGCGTAGGCGCCGGTGAAAATGCCCCGCTTCTCCAGCGGCGCGTCGGCCGATTGGCGTTCGACCTCCGAGGAATTGCGGACCCGGCTGACGAACTCGGCCACCTCCCGCTCCCGGCCGGTGCCGGCGGTCAGCTCCGCCACGAGCGGGTGCTCAGGGGCCAGCACGACGTAGGTCATGCCGAAGACGGTGTCGATCCGGGTGGTGAAGACCCGGATCTTCCTGTCGATGCCTTTGACGGCGATGTCGAACTCGACGCCCTCCGAGCGGCCGATCCAGTTGCGCTGCATCGTCTTGACCCGCTCCGGCCAGTCGACCGTGTCGAGGTCGTCGAGCAGCTGCTGGGCGTAGTCGGTGATGCGGAACATCCACTGCTCGAGGTCGCGCTTGACGACCTCGGTGCCGCACCGGTCGCAGACGCCGCCCTCGGCCTGCTCGTTGGCCAGCACCGTCTGGCACGACGGGCACCAGTTGACCGGCGCCATCTGCTTGTAGGCCAGGCCCGCCTTGTGGAGCTGGACGAACAGCCACTGGGTCCACCGGTAGTAGTCGGGCTCGCAGCACGACAGCTCCCGGCGCCAGTCGTAGGCCGAGCCGAGCCGCTTGATCTGGGCCTTCATGGTGGCGATCCGCTGCCGGGTGATGATCCCGGGGTGGATGCCCTCGGCGATGGCGGCGTTCTCCGCTGGGAGGCCGAACGAGTCCCATCCCATGGGCGACAGCACCCCGAACCCCTGCATCGTCTTGTACCGGCACAGCACGTCGCCCAGCGTGTAGTTGCGGACGTGGCCCATGTGAATCGGCCCGGACGGGTACGGATACATGCACAGGTCGTAGAACTTCGGCCGTGGATCGCTCTCGTCGATCTGGTACGTGCCGCGGTCCTCCCAGACCTGCTGCCACTTGGCCTCCACGGCCTGGACGTCGTAGCCCTCGCTCATAGGTCGGGAAGTCTACCGGCGGGCTCCGGGCGCCCTCCCGCCCTTTACCCGAGGGTCCCCCGGGAGCCCTCGACGGGCCGCAACCGGTGTGGTCGGGCGGCCGCCGCCGCCCGATCGATGCCGGCCAGGAGATCCTCCAGCGACCGGCCGGCGCCGCCGGTCATCACCGGCACGCTCGTGGACGTCGACACGGCCTCGCAGAACTCGTCCGTGTCAGGGGTCGGAACGGTCACGGACAGCACCACGAGGTCCGGGCGCGTCTCCTCGGCGAACTCGATCAGGTCCCGGGCCGGTACGCCGCTGCCCAGGTGCTGCACCCGCCAGCGGCAGCCCCTCAAGGCGGCGGTGGCCATGAGGCTCGGAAGGCGATGGCGTTCGCCGACGGGGCTGGCCACGACGGCGAGGCCCCTCGGCCGGCCCCGAAGGGGCGTGGCGATCGCTCCGACCAACCGCTCGCAGAGATCGGCCGCCACCACCACTTCGGCCGGCAGGACGAGCCCGGCGACCCGCGAGACGTCGAGCCGGCGCAGGGCAGGCGCCACCAGCATCTCGCAGAGCTCCAGCGGCGTCGCGCCTTCGGCCTGGAGACGCTCGAGCTGCTGCCGTGCCTCGGCCTCGTCCCCGCAGAGAAGGGACTGCACGAGTTCCGTGCCTTCGTCCCACCAGTCGGTCGACTGATGACCCCGGCCGGGCGAGTGGCGTCGATGGCGGTCCCGTCGGACCGCCTCGACGTCCTCCGGGTCGAGCTCATAGCCCGGGCCGACCTGCGCCGCCGGGAGGAGACCGGCGCGGACCCACCGGTAGGCGGTCTGATAGTGCACACCGAGCACCGCCGCCGCCGATTCCAGGTCCATCGTTCCGCCTCCCCTCCAGATGCTTCGGTCCGTCGAAGTATCGACATTTTCGGTGATCGCCGAGACGATCCTGCTCTTGACGGAACCGGTTTGCGGCCGCCATTTCGGTGGCGGTTCCCGCACCTCGCGCCGGCGGTCGGGCCGAGGGCCGCCTGGCCCCTACGTTTATGGCTGCCGACCTGCGCAGATGCTCACGGCCGCACCGAGCGCGGCGCCCGAGGCGATCGGCGCCGACCCTGTACCGAGCCGTTTAGTCCGAACTAAATCCTTTCCGGGACTAGCGGGTTTTTGTCTCGATGACCCTCAACCCGTGGGCGGTTCTGACGAGATCGCCGAGCGGCGCCTCGGGGTCGTGGAGAAGCACCGGCACCGCAGTGGCGCCCTGGATCGCCGCCCGTACTCCATCGGCGCCGCGGTGCCCGACGGGCGCCGCGAGCACGACGAGGTCCACGGTCCGGTCGCTGACGAAGTCGATCACGTCGAGCGCCGGCACGTTCACGCCGAGGTCGTGCACCCGCCAGCGGTCGCTCCGAAGTGCCACGACGGCCACGAGGCCCGGTAGGCGGTGCCGGGCGCCCTCCGGCGCGGCGACCACCGCCGCTCCTCGAGGGCGGCCCCGAGGGGGAAAGGCCAACACGCCAACGATCCGCTCGCAGATGGCGGTCGCCACCCGTCCCTCGGCGGCCGAGATGCCGCCGGACTCCCGCAGA
>JAUZEY010000012.1 GCA_030838785.1 Actinomycetota bacterium
ATGTCGCCGGCGTCCATCCGGCGCGTCTTCCTGGGCATGATGGCCGCCTCGACGGTCTACCTGATCCTGTTCCGCTCCGCCTATAAGTAGGCGGCCGCCACCCCCTACCTCGGGGGAGGCAGGTGAAGCTCCCTAATGCCCGACCGTGCTTCCGTCAGCGAGGACGGCGTGGGGCAGGCAGAGCTCGTCGTACTCGGCGATGACGAGCTCGCCCGCGTCGGGCCCGCAGGCCGGGCAGTTCGGGTCGCGGTTGACCTTGAACGTGCGGAACGACTGCTCCAGCGAGTCGTAGGCCAGCAGCCGGCCGATCAGCGGCTCGCCGAGGCCGAGGAGGACCTTGATGGCTTCGATGGCCTGGATCGACCCGACGATGCCGGGCAGCACCCCGAGGACGCCGGCCTCGGCGCACGACGGCGCCAGCTCCGGCGGCGGCGGCTCCGGGATGAGGCACCGGTAGCACGGTCCCTCGTAGGGGGCGAAGACCGTCGCCTGGCCCTCGAAGCGGAAGATCGAGCCGTGGACGACCGGGATCCGCTTGAGCAGGGAGGCGTCGTTGACCAGGTAGCGGGTGGGGAAGTTGTCCGTGCCGTCGACGATCAGGTCGTAGCCGTCGATGATCTCGAGGACGTTGTCGGCGCCGAGACGGACGTCGTAGGTGACGACGTTCACGTCGGGGTTGAGCGCCGTGAGCGTCTTCTTGGCCGAGTCGACCTTGCGGTCGCCGATCCGGTCCATGTTGTGGAGGATCTGGCGCTGGAGGTTGGAGGCGTCGACGACGTCCATGTCGATGATGCCGATCGTCCCCACCCCGGCGGCGGCGAGGTAGAGGGCGGCGGGGGAGCCGAGGCCGCCGGCGCCGAGGAGCAGCACCTTCGACGCCAGCAACTTCTGCTGGCCCGCCTCGCCGACCTCGGGGAGCAGCAGGTGGCGCTGGTAGCGATTGCGCTGCTCGGCCGAGAGGCTCTGGGGGGTGACCCAGTTACGACCCTCGTTCTTCCACTGGTTGAAGCCACCCGCCATCGAGACGACATCGGTGTAGCCGAGCTCGGCCAGGTCGCGGGCGGCGAAGGCGGACCGGGCGCCCCCGGCGCAGTAGACGACCACCGGGGTGTCCTTGTCGGGGATCTTCCCCTCGACCTGGAGCTCCAGGAACCCCCGGGGGATGAACACCGCGCCCGGGATCGTGCCCTGGTCGAACTCGTCGGCTTCGCGCACGTCGAGGAAGGTGGCCCGGCCCTGGTCCCGCTCCGCCTGCTCCGGTGTGACCTCGCGGATCTGGGCCTTGGTGGCTTTCAGAAGCTCGCGGAAGTTCGCCATTTCCTTCTCCCATCCGACGTCGCCTGCGACCGACCGCAGTCACTCAAAATGCTACCGCTCAGGTCAGCATTCCGGCCAACGCGTCGGGGAGCTCCGGAATTCCCGGGTTGGTCAGATCCACAGCTCCCGAGCCCGAGCCCGGGACCGGCTACGCCTCCGCTCTCTGGCGAGGATAAAGGCCCCGCCGAGCGCTGCGACGCCCCCCAGCGCGATCAGGGCCGGGAGGACGGGCCACGGCCGCGGCGTGTCATCTCGGGCCCCGGCGGCCAGCGCCGACTGCCCCTCGGCGGCCGCCCCGCCGGGCATGGGGAGCGCGGGGACGACCCCGTCGAGCCACCCGCCCAGGAAGCCGGTGGTGGCGGTCGTGAGCTTGGCCCCCTTCGAATGGCTCCGCTCGCCCCGGGTCGGGGTGACGACCGCGGTGAGGACGCCGCCGCCGCTCCCGTCGGTCGCCACGTTGAAGATGCCCAGGGGGTCCGGGGCCGGGCTCTGGCCGAGGTTGCGGCCGCCGTCGGTCGTACCGAAGACCGGGTCGAACGGCGTCGTGTCCCCGGTGGTCGGGGTCGAGGGGCCCGTCGCCTGCGGGTTCGTCCCTCCGCCCGGCGGGGCCGTGGTCGGCGTCGGAGAGGGCGGGTCCACCGGCCGGGAGACGACCACCAGCGCGTTCGGGGCCAGCCGCTCGACATGGCCGGGGGCGACGACGTGACCGCCGGGCATCGACGGCGGGCCTGGATTGCTCGGATCGCTCGGCAGGTTCGTCACGGTGCCGTCGACCACGAACGTCGTACCGCCGCCACCGTCGAAGTTCACCCCGTCCGTGGCGCCGAGGGCCAGGAGAAGGTCCGAGGCGTCGGCCAGGGTCATCCCGGCGCCGGTGTCCTGCCGGCCGTCCACCGTGACGATCACGATCTCGCCGGCGGCGTTCCAGCCGACCAGGGTGCGGGGGGCCCGGAAGGCCGTGAGGCCGTCGTTGACGGGCGGGAAGACGCGCTTCCCGTCCCGCAGCAGGGTCGGACGGACGCCGATGCTCTCGGCCACGTCGCCGGCGCCGGCGTGGACCGTGAGCTGGAGGGTGTCGGCCAGGGTGTGGGCCTGGACCCGGACCCACAGGGCGGCCAGGGCGTTGGCCTGGTTGCCGTCGGCCGAGAGGACGGCACCGTTGGCCGGGACGGGCCCGGGGGCCGTCCGGAAGCCCACGATCTGCAGGGGTGTGGTCGCCTCGAGGACCCCGACCGGGCCGGTGGCCCGCAGGATGAGCTCGCCGCTCGCCCCGGCCGGGGTCGGCGCGCCCCAGGCGGGGGTGTAGAGGAGGGCGGCGCCCGGGGTGCGGTCGACGTTGAAGCCGCCGAGCGCGGTGGTAGTGCCGTCGGCGGCGGTCAGCGAGCCCGACCAGTCGAGCCGACCGGCCTGGAGCGTGCCGTTGTGGGTCACGGTCAGCTGGTCGGCGGCCGAGGGCGACCGCACCAGGCGGCCGCCGGAGACGACACCGCCGAACGGCTCGTCGGTGTTGGTGTCGTGGAAATCGGCGTTGACGCCGACGATGCAGTTGACCCGGCGGCACATGTCGCTCGGGAGTTCCTGCTGCGAGACGCTGTGCGAGACGGCGTCGTGGGCGCTGACGGTGGCCAGCGCCACCGGCTGGCCGGGCGAGATCCGGGCCACCTGCACCGACTGGGCCGGGTTGGTCCGGCTGATGGTCAGGTGCTCGACCCCACCGGCGAGCGTCTCGCTGGCCGCGATCCCATAGCCCGGGGGCACGGGTCCTGCGGCGCGAGCCAGCGTGGCCGTGAGCAGGAGAGCCGTCGTGGCGAGAGCGATTCGGGGGAAGGGGCGCACCTGGTCTCCGGACGCGGACGCGTTGAGTGAGAGGGATACGGCACCGGCACCGAGCCCCAGCGAAACGCGGCCCAGCAGGGTTCGTAGTTCGGGGTGGGCCGGCCGCGTCCTGTCCCGTTCACGGAACCTCGGGGGCAGCGGGCATGAGATGTGCCCGCAGTGGGGCGGGTTGTGCCCGCAGTGGGCCGGGTTGTGCCCTTCAGACCTGGGCCACGATCCCGGGGAGGATATCGCCGAGCGCACCCCGGAGGACGGCGTCGGCCTGCTCGTCGAAAGGGGTCGGCTCGGCGTTGGCGATGACGAGCCGGGCGCCGACCTCGAGGGCCAGGCCGGGCAGGGCGGCGACGGGGTAGACGG
>JAUZEY010000022.1 GCA_030838785.1 Actinomycetota bacterium
GCCCATCACGATCGTGTTCTTCCTCACCGGCATCGCCGTGTGGGCCAACGCCCTGTACTTCCTCGGAATCGGCGCCGACAAGCAGGACGGCGGCGCCGACCCGCTCAAGTCCGTGGGATGGATCAGCCTCATCGCCGGCCTGTCGAACTTCGGGCAGGCGGTCTACATCATGGCGGCGAGACCGCTGGGGGACCCCTCCGTCCTCCTCGGCGGCCTCGTCATCTTCTACGCCGCCTTCTTCACGTTCCTCGGCATCACCGAAATCCTCGGGCTCGACCTGAGGGTTCTGGGGAACGTCTCGGCGGCGGTGGCCATCGTGCCTCTCTTCTACTGGGACTTCTTCGCCGGCGGCTGGATGTTCCGCTCCATCCTCGTGGTGTGGGCGGTCGTCTTCCTGGCCATCACGGCGACGACCTACGGGAAGCTCCAACCGAAGGTGACCGGCTCCCTGCTGGTCGGGACGGCCGTCTACACCTTCTGGGTGCCGGCCGCCATCCTCGCCCTCGGCAACACGATTCCCTGACCCGCACCACCCTCTACCGGCCGGGTCCAGCGTTCGCCGCGACCGGGGCACCCGCCAGGGTGCCCCGGTCCGCGTCTACTGCGCCCGGCGGGCGCCGACCCGGCGGTAGGCGGCGATGGCGAGCGCAGTGAAGCAGAAGCCGGTGCCGGCGGCGTCGATCACGAAGATCGGCGCCGGCTCCAGGGCCAGGCCGACCAGCGACAGGACGAAGAGCCCGGCCAGGACGACGAGGCCCACGGCCAGGACAGCGTTCGGGACGGCGGCGGAGCGGCCGGGCAGTGGGTGCATCGGGATCCTTCTGCGAGGCGGTGCGCTGTCTCTACCCCGGCTGGCTCTACCCGGGCGGGGGCCGGATCGCACCGAGCGTGTCGGCTCCGGGCATGGGCTCGGTCATGGCGTGTAGGCGGCGCCGTCGTCGAACTGCGCCCGATGGCTGTAATCGGCCTCCCCGCCCCACACCATGAGTTCCCGGCCGGTCCAGACGGCGGTCGCCCGGGCCCGGGCGGCGAGCGGCGCCGGCGGGAGCGGCTCCCAGCGGTCGGCGGCCGGGTCGTAGGCCGCGCCGCCGGGCGCCACCGTGGCCGGAGGCACGTCGCCGGGGCTGTCAGTGGTGCCGCCGCCCCAGACCATCACCCGGCTCCCGGTCCAGGCCTGGGCCTCGCCCTCCCGGAAGGGGTCGGCGAACGGGCCGGCGGCGATGGCCGACCACCGGTCGGCGGACGGGTCCCAGGCCAGCCCCGGGCCGGCGAAGACCACCCGGCTCCCGGCGTCGACCCCGACACAGCCGGACGGGTCGACGCACCAGGTCTTCTTCGGAGGCGGCGGCGTGGCGGCCGCCGGAGACCAGCGGGAGTGCTCTGCGTCGTAGAGGGCGCTGTCGGAGGCCGGGAGGCGCGTGCCGTTCTGTACGGCGCCGAGGCCCCACGACAGCAGCGCGGCGTTGCCCCGGGCGGCGCCGAGGGGGGCGATCCGGCCGGCCAGCGGCCCGGCGGGGAGCTTCGTCCAGTGGTTGGAGGACGGGTCGTAGGCGGCGCCGTCGGCCAGCGGCGGCGGATCGTCGCCCGCCTCGGCCGACGCCCCGCCCCAGACGACGAGGCGGCTGCCCGTCCACACGGCCCGGGCGCCGTAGCGGTGGGCGAGAGGCCAGTTGGCCATCGGCTTCCAGGTGTCCTTGACGGGGTCGTAGAGGGCGCCGTCGTCGAACTCGTCGCCGAACGACAGCGAGTCGTGCGTCTGCCCGCCCCACACGACGACCTCCTTGCCGGTCCAGGCGATGAACGCCTCCGACCGGGCCGCCAGCGGCGATGCGGCGATGCGGTGCCACTTGTCGCCGGCGGGGTCATAGGCCGCGCCGTCGTCGAGCCAGATGGAGGCGTTGCCGGCCCGCCAGGCGCCGCCCCACACCACCATCTCCCGCCCGGTCCACACGGCGCTGGCGCTGTGGCGGCCGCGGAGCGGGCCGGCCGGAAGCTTGCGCCATCCCTTCGGCCGCGCCGGCCCCGCCCCCGGATCTGTCGGCGACCCGACGACCGGCCCGCCCTTCACTGGGCCCCCTTTCCCCGGGCCACCCGATCCGCTGCCGTTCCCGGATCCCCCCGACCCTCCGGACCCCGCGGCGCCGCCTGCGCCGCCGGCCCCGGCGCCCGAGCCGGACTGCCCGGCCGCCACCCCGCCGGCGGCGCTCGTTCCAGCCCCGCCCGCCCCGGTGCTTCCTGTCGCACCTGCGCCGGACGGGTCGAGCGTCGCCCCCGGCCCCCTCGCCTGCCGCCCGCCGGAATGGCACCCCGCCACGGCGACCAGGAGGGCGAGGGCCGCCGCTCCCGCCCGCCGACGGCCGAAACCGCCGGCGCCTGCGCTTCGCCCGCTCGACGGACCGGCCTGCGGGCTCGACCGCGGCCGAACCGTGACCGACCCCGAGCGGTTGACCCACATTCTTTGTGGGTTATCCGCTCGGGCTCCCTCGTGGGGTGCGGTCGGGGCGCTGGAAGGGACGGGGTCGGTCATGGAGGCTTTTAGGATCGCGCGGCGAGAGGGGCGCGGCGGACGCGCCCCGGGCCGGAAGACAGGCGGAGGGATCATGCGGGTCGGGTTCGTGGGGGCGGGACTGATGGGGGCGCCGATGGTCCGGCGCCTGGTCGAGGCGGGGCACGACGTGACCGTGTCGTCCCGGGACCCGGCCCGGCTGGCCGGCACCGGGTGGCGGGTCGTCGGCTCGCCGGCCGAGGCCGCCGACGGTGCCGAGGTGGTCTGCTCGATCGTGCCCGACAGTCCCGAGGTGACCGGGGTGGTGGGGTCGGTGCTGGAGAAGGCCGCGGCGGGGATGGTCATCGTGGAGATGTCGACGATCTCGCCGACGACGGCCCGGGCGCTGGCCGCCCGCTGCGCCTCGGCCGGCGTCGATTACCTCGACTGCCCGGTGTCCGGCGGGCCGCCGGGGGCCGAGGCCGGGACGCTGGCGATCTGGGTCGGCGGAGCGGCGGAGGCGCTGGAACGGGCCCGGCCCGTCCTCGACGTGATCGGCCGCGCCGACCGCGTCCGCCACTGCGGCGCCGTCGGCGCCGGGCTGGCCGTCAAGCTGGCCAACAACTTCCTCGGCGCCGTCAACGCCGCCGCCACCGCCGAGGCCCTGGCCCTGGCCCGGGATGCCGGGGTCGACCCGGCCCTGGCGGTGGAGGCCGTCTCGGACGGGACGGGCGCCAACTGGCAGCTGGCCAACCTGTTTCCCCGCAAGGTGCTCCAGGGCGACTTCGAGCCCGGCTTCCGGATCACCCACATGGCCAAGGACCTCCGCATCGCGGCCGAGGTCGCCGGGGAGCGCGGCCTCGACTCGCCGATGCTGGCGCTGGCTCGGGCGCGTCTCGACGAAGCTCGCCGCCAGTTCGGCGACGACCGCGACTACGGCGCCGTCGCCCGCCTGTCCGGCTGGTGAGCGGGATCTACCTCCCGAACGGGTCGAGGATGGCCACGGAGACGATCGGCGACGACGGCGGGTGGGCTCCGAGCGAGCCGTAGAAGGGCCGGCCGGAGAAGTTGAAGATCCCGCCGTCCTCCCCCACCATCAGGTAGGCGTCGCCGAAAGCCACCATGCCCGTCACCGGCTTGTTGAGCTTCGTCGCGCCCATCGAGCCGTGGAAGTCGGCGTCGAAGGCGAAGATCCCGCCGTCGGAGGCGACCAGCCAGTAGCCCCCGCCGTCGGGGTCGGGGACCAGCGACTGGACCGGGGCGTTGAGCGGCTTGCCGCCCATCGAACCCGAGAAGGTGGCATCGCCGAAGGCGAAGATGCCGCCGTCGCCGCTGACCATGTAGTAGCCGTTGCCGGTCGGCGTCGGGATGGAGTCGAGCACCGGACGGTTGAGGGGCGTGCCCGACATGTCGCCGAAGTGGGTGGCGTCGCCCTTGGCGAAGACCCGCCCCCTGGTGGTGAAGATCCAGTACCCGTCGCCGGACGGGGTGGCCGACAGACTCGTCACCTTCTCGCCCGGAGCCAGGGCGGCGGCGTCGGCGTTGCCGGGCTTGGTGCTGGCGTCGCCGAAGGCGAAGACGCGGCCGATGTCGTCGACGATCCAGTAGCCGCCGTAGTCCGGCGTCGGTTCGAGGTCCACGGCGGCGTGATCGCCGAGGAATTGCTTGGCGTTCCCGAGGTCGACGGCGCCGCCGAAGGGGTACACGGCACCGTCGGCGCCGAGCATCCAGTAGCCGTCGGCCGGCGTCCACGTCTGGGTGGCGCTCGCCACCGAGGAGCCGGTCATCGACGGCGGGCCCAAGGCGGTGACGGTCGTCGTCCCCGGCGCCAGCGACGTATAGCCGAAGGTCGCCTTGCCGCCCTTCGTCGGGACGTCGAACAGCGAGCCGTAGTTGACGGCGTCGCCGAAGTTGGCGACGGCGCCCTTCACCGTGAAGAGGTGGTAGCCGGTGCCGGTCGCCGTCGGGAGCATGATCGAGAAGGCGGAATGCGGGTCGTGGCCCGAACCGAAGAAGCCAGCCGCGCCGAAGGCGAAGACGCCGCCGTCGTCGGTCGTCAGCCAGTAGCCGGTCCCGGACGGAGTCGGGGCCATGGCGGTGACCACGTGGCCGATCTTGAGGGCCCGGAGGTCGCCGAAGAAACCGGCGTCGCCGAAGGCGCTGACGTGGCCGACGGTGTTCCAGACCCAGTAGCCGGCGCCGCTCGGGGTGGCGGCCAGGCCCACGACCGTTCCGTCGGAGAACAGCGGGGCCGCGGCGGTGGCGGCGTTGCCGAGGGCGGCGGCGGCCGGAAGGGCGCGGCCGTGGCCGGTGATGAGGCGGTAGCCGGTACCGCCGTGGGCCGGGCCGAGACCGGCGATCCAGTCGTTGTCGAGCGGCCCGTAGTCGG
>JAUZEY010000063.1 GCA_030838785.1 Actinomycetota bacterium
CGACGCCGGCCTCCGACTGGCCCGCGGCGGCTTTGCCCCCGTCCACTCGCGGGTCATGGCCAACGGCCGCCGCCTCGGGAGGGCCCGGCGCTGACCGCGCACCGCACTGAGGCGGGCGACGGCCATATCGTTGGGGGAAGGTGATCCAACGACCGCCGGCCGCCGTTTGCGGGGGGAGAACATGAGCGTGCGCACCGTGGCCTTCGGCCGGGACCGGAAGGCGCTCGACGGCCTCCGGGCGGCGATCGCCCGCGGCGCACCGGACGCCGGGGTGCCGCTGGCCGACCTGCGGGTCACCTTCGAGCGCCTCGGCGCGGCGATGCCGACGGGAGCGGACGTCGAGCACGAGACCGTCGTCGCCGGGAGCCGGCCCGCCGAATGGACCAGGACGGCCGGCAGCCGGCCCGACGCCGCCATCGTCCACCTCCACGGCGGCGGCTACGTCCTCGGCTCCCCCCGCACCACCCGCTCGCTCACGGCCGGCCTCGCCCGTCACACCGCGCTTCCGGTGCTGGCCCTCGACTACCGCCTGGCCCCCGAGGATCCGTTCCCGGCCGCCATCGAGGACACGGTCGACGCCTGCCGGTGGCTCACCCAGCAGGGCTTCGATCCCGGCCGCCTGGTGATCAGCGGCGACTCCGCCGGAGGCGGCCTCGCCATCGCCCTGCTGCTGACGCTGCGAGACCGGGGACTCCCCCTCCCCGCCGGAGCGGTCGGCATCTCCCCGATGCTCGACCTCACGTTGTCGTCGCCGTCGCTCGAGGCCAACCTCCCCCGGGACCCCCAGGTCACGCTGGCTTTCCTGCGTCTGGCCGTCGACTCCTACCTCCCGCCCGGCGTGGACCCCAAGACGCCCCTGGCCTCGCCGCTGTTCGCCGACCTCTCCGGTCTCCCGCCCCTCCTGCTCCACGCCGGCGGCGACGAAGCGCTGCTCGACGACACCCTGCGCTTCGGCGACGCCGCCGACGCCGCGGGAGTGGACGTCACCGTCGAATGCTGGGAGGGGATGATGCACGTCTGGCACATGCTGGCCCCCCGTCTCCCCGAAGCCGAGGCGGCGCTGGCCTCGATCGCAGCCTGGGCCGGCGCCCTTCCCGGCCTCGCCGGCTGAATGCCCGGCGAGAACCACAAAGCGGACAACATGCCCGGAAGCACCATTCGGTTCACCAGAAAGCCCCTCCGATGGTCGAAAGTGGAGGTGTGCCTCTCTTGACGCGTCCCCATCCCGCTCAGAGCCCGGCGCCGGGCAAACCGGCCACGCCCGGCCGCCGACCCGCCGTCCTCGTCGGCGCCCTGGTCGGCCTGATCGTCGCCTTCGTCGTCCTGCTGGCCGTCACCGACGGGCCGTCGGCCAGCGACGTCATCCACGCGCCGCAGGCCATCGTCCTCGGCGCCGTCGAGGGCATCACGGAGTTCCTTCCGGTCAGCTCCACCGGCCACCTGGTGGTCACCGAGCGTCTCTTCGGGCTCGGTGGCAGCGCGAAGTCGCTCGTGACGCTGGACAGCTACGCCGTGATCATCCAGGGCGGCGCCATCCTGGCCGTGCTCGTCCTGTACTGGCAGCGGCTGCTCGGCGCCGCGCTCGCCCTCGGCGCCATGCTCCGCCTCCCCGGGTTCCGCCGCCACGCCGACCCCGGCGGCCGCCGGGTGGCCATCGCCATCCTCGTGGCCGCCGCCCCCGCCGGCCTCATCGGCCTCGCGGCCGGAGATTCCGTCAAGAACCACCTGTTCTCCCCCGGTCCCATCGCCGCCGCCTGGGCCGTCGGCGGTCTCGCCCTCCTCGGGATGGCCGGCTGGCTCCACCGCCGCGGCAAGGCCGGCGGGAACGCCGGATTCTCGCTCGACCAGCTGACCTGGCGGCACGCCCTGGTGATCGGGCTGGCCCAGAGCCTGGCCCTCTGGCCCGGTGTCAGCCGCAGCCTCGTCACGATCGTGGCCGGCTGCCTGGTCGGGATGACGCTGGCCGCCGCCGTCGAGTTCAGCTTCCTGGTTGGCTTCGTGGTGCTCCTGGCCGCCACCGGCCTCGAGCTGGTCAAGCACGGGAGCGACATCATCAACGCCTACGGGTGGGTCAACCCCATCCTCGGCCTGCTCGTGGCCTTCGGCTCCGCCGTCGTCGCCATCCGCTGGATGGTGCGAATCATCTCCGGCCGCAGCCTGGCCGGCTTCGGCTGGTACCGGCTCGCCGCCGCCGCCCTCACCTTCGGGCTCCTCGCCGCCGGCCACATCTAAACCGAACTGCAGCGCGAGCCCGCTGGTCGACTGCATCGCCTTCGCCGAAGACCTCGCTCTAGCTGCTGGGAATCGCGGTGTCGACGAGTGCCTTGGCGACGGTGCGGGCGGCGGTTTCGGCGCTGGGGTCATGGTCCATCCAGGCGCTGATACCGGCCCCGTCGTACAGCACCACGAGCTGCTTGGCGAGGGCCTTCGGGTCCTTCGCCCCGGCCTGTTGTGCGAGGTCGAAGAACAGCTGGTGGACCCAGGCGCGGTAGTCGTTGGTCTCCTCGTCGACCGAGCCGAGCGGCGCCTGGGCGTTGGCGCTGAGGAAGGCACAGCCCCGGAAACCGGGATCGGTGAAGGACAGCCCCTGCACCTCGAAGACCCCGATGAGTCGCTCCTTCGGGGTCTTGTAGCGAGCTTCGAGCTCGCGGGCCATGCGTTCGCTGGTGGCCGCGTGCCGGGCCCGCAGATACGCCCGGACCAGCCCTTCCTTGCTACCGAAGGCGTTGTAGAGCGTGGCCTTGGCCACGCCGGCGTGCTCGAGGACCCGCTCGATCCCCACTGTGTTGACGCCCTCTTTGTAGAACAACTCGCTGGCCGCGGCCATCAGCCGGGCCCGGGCAGCGGCGCTCCGCTCCTGCGGCGTCGGACCTTTTTCGGGCACTGCTTGACATTACCAGACCAGTCTTTCTAGAGTGCC
>JAUZEY010000098.1 GCA_030838785.1 Actinomycetota bacterium
GCCGGGCAGGGCACGCTCGGCCTGGAGCTGGCCGAGCAGGCCCCGGAGGTCGCCACCGTGGTGGTGGCCGTCGGCGGCGGCGGGCTCATCAGCGGTGTGGGCGCCGCCCTCAAGGCGCTCCGGCCGGGAATCAGGGTGGTCGGCGTGGAGGCGGAGGGGGCGGCGTCGATGTCGGCGGCGCGGGCCGCCGGACGGGTGGTGACGCTCGACCGGATCGACACCATGGCCGACGGTATCGCCGTCAAGCGGGTCTCCGACCTCACGCTGGCGCACGTGACGGCCTTCGTCGACGACCTGGTCACGGTCTCCGAGGAGGACCTGTCCCGGGCGCTCCTCGTCCTCCTGGAACGGACGAAGACGGTGGTCGAACCGGCCGGAGCGGCGCCCCTGGCCGCGGCCCTGGCCGGCAAGCTCCCCGGAGCGCCCGGCGAGCCCGTCTGCCTCGTCCTCTCGGGCGGCAACATCGACCCGACGCTCCTGATCCGGGTGATCCGCCACGGCCTCACCGCCGCCGGGCGCTACCTGGTGCTGCGCATCGCCCTGGCCGACCGGCCGGGGGAGCTGCACCGCCTCACCGGGGTGCTGGCCGGGCTCGGTCTCAACGTCGTCGACATCGAGCATCACCGCAGCGGCGTGACCGTGGCCGTCGGCGAGGTCGAGGTCCACATGACCACCGAGACCCGCGACCCCGAGGCCCACGCCGAGGTCCTCGAAGCGCTCCGGGAGGCGGTCTACCGGGCGGAGGCCCGCTGAGGTCGGAGCTTGGGGGTCAGGCCTGCGGGTCGAGGTACACGAAGCCGTGGCCCTCGTCGCGGAAGGCGACTCCGGCCTCGGCCAGGGCGGCGTCCCAGTCGCCGGTGGTGGCGGGGTCGGTCTCCTCCATGCCGTGGTCGGCCAGCAGCACGAAGGCGGTGTCGGCCAGGGCGCCGGCGCGTTCGATGGCGTCGAGGATCTCGCCGACCCGTCCGTCGGTGTCGGCGATGGCGGCCTCGGCCACCTCGGAGCGGGGCCCGCCGGCGTGCATCCCGCAGTCGGTCAGCTGGAAGCTCACCCAGCAGAACCGGGGGGCGGGGTAGTCGACCCCGCGGTAACTCCCGCGCCACAGCCCCACGGCCTGCTCCGTGGCCATGTGGTCGATCATCGTGTTGAACCGGTAGTCGCCCAGAGGCCCGGCGAACCGCATCGTCACGTGGGGCAGGTCCTCCGGCTGGGGGAAGGGCGGGATGTCCCCCCGGCGGAAGAAGTCGAAGGTCGAGAACACCGCACCCCGGTCGGCCGGCTCGTTGACGGCGGCGGTGAAGGCGTCCGGCTCGGCGGCCCGGATGGCCTCGAAGATCGTCTCGATGCCCGGCGCCAGCCGGGTCATGGCGGTCGGCCAGGTGGCGGGGGAGTTGGTGGTGACGACCTCGCCGGAGTGTCGGTCCCACCAGGCGTTGTGGAGGATGCGGTGGTGGCCGGGGAGGGCGCCGGTGATGAGGGATGTGTGGTTGGCCAGCGTGACCGTCGGCATGCCGGCCATGGCGCCGTGGCGGAAGGCCGTCCCCATGGCCATGAGGCGGGCCACGTTGGGCGCCCGGCCGGACCCGGCCAGGCGGTAGAGCGTGTTGGGGTTGCATCCGTCCAGGAGGAAGCCGACGACGTGACGGGGCCGGTCGTCGTCGACGAGGAGGTCGGACAGCGGGTGGCCGTCCTGGCGGGCGAGGTAGGCGTCGGCCCGGTGCAGGCCGTTGAGGCCCCGGCCGGGCCGGTGCGCCATCCCCAGGAGCCGGGCCAGCGTGGGAGCGACGTCGACGAGCCGGCACGACCGGTCGACGAGGCCGTCGGCCCGTACGCCGCGGCCGGCCAGCACGAACGGAGCCCGGGCCTGGACCACGTCCAGGGAGCCGTGCTCGCCCCGGTGCCCGCCCCGGTCCTCGTAGTTGTGGGCGGCGCTGTGGACCACGCACAGGTCGGGCGCCATCGGCGCCTCGAAGAACTGGACGACCTGCTCGTAGGCGTGGGGATAGGAGTTGGCCGACCGGCTCGGATAGCGGGCGGCGGCCTCGGCGTCGGCGCCCGCGAAGCGGCTGGAGTCCTGAGTGGCGAGCGGATTCCGGCCGGCCCCGTCGAGCACCTCGTAGCGCCAGCCCGGGCCTTCGACATGGCGGGCGAAGCGGACCCAGCCGTCGGCGGAGTGGGCCTCGTAGGCGCCGGCCCGCACGGTGAGCACCATCTCGACGATCGGGTCGAGCGACCGGTCGGTCAGGACCTCGAGGGCGGCGGCGGCCGACGACGCCCGGGCCGCGCCGGGGCCGGCCCTGTCGGGAGGCGGGACGGTCGTCACGCTGTGTGATTCCTCGCCGCTGGTTGTCGTACCTGCCATTGTCACTGCTAGCCTTATCGGCCTGCCGCGCCCGATGAAAGGAAACCCGGGTGAGGACCTTCTCTCCAAAGCAATCAGACATCACTCGCGCCTGGCATGTCGTCGATGCCGAGGGCCTCGTCCTCGGTCGCCTGGCCAGTGAAATCGCCCGCATCCTGCGGGGGAAGCACAAGCCGATCTACGCCCCCCACGTCGACACCGGCGACTTCGTCGTGGTCGTCAACGCGGCCAAGATCGCCGTCGATCCCAAGAAGGGCGCCGACAAGCGCTACTACCGCCACTCGCAGTACCCCGGCGGGTTCCGGTCGGAGTCGCTGGCCAGCCTCATGGAGCGCAACCCCGAGCGGGTGCTCCGGCTGGCGGTGAAGGGCATGCTGCCGAAGGGCCCGCTCGGCCGGCAGATGATCAAGAAGCTCAAGATCCACCCGGGGCCGACGCATCCCCACTCGGCGCAGAGGCCGGAGCCGCTGGCGCCGGCCTACGCCCGCAAAGCCCGTACGGCGTAGCTCGACAAACCAAGGAGTCCACGGAAGTGCCGAAGCCCCTCATCCAGACCACCGGACGGCGCAAGGAAGCGGTGGCCCGGGTGCGGCTCCGCCCCGGTACCGGGGTGATCATGTGCAACAAGCGGCCCTTCGAGAACTTCTTCCCGAACGCCACCCACCGCATGATCGTGACCGAGCCGCTGCGTCTGACCCAGACGGCCGAGGTCTACGACGTGGACTGCACGATGACCGGCGGCGGCGTGAGCGGCCAGGCGGGGGCCATGCGGCTCGGCATCGCCCGGGCCCTCGTAACCCTCGATCCCGATCTGCGGGGGCAGGTGAAGAAGGCGGGCCTCCTCACCCGGGATGCCCGGGCCACGGAGCGCAAGAAGTACGGGCTGAAGAAAGCCCGTAAGGCGCCTCAGTACTCCAAGCGGTAGTCGGCGGACCGAGAACGACCCGGGTTCGGTACGGCACCCCGCTCTCGCATGTTGCGCTTCGGCACCGACGGGGTCCGGGGCCTGGCCAATGTCGAGCTGACGCCGGAGCTGGCGCTGGCCCTCGGCCGGGCGGCGGCCCGCGTCCTCGGAGCCGACCGGCCGTTCGTGGTGGCCCGGGACACACGGCGGTCAGGCCCGATGCTGGAGGCCGCCCTGGCTGCAGGGCTGGCCGCCGAGGGAGCCGACGTCGTGCTGGCCGGCGTCCTGCCCACGCCCGCCGCGGCCTATCTGAGCCAGAGCCGCGACTGCCCGGGGGCGGTGCTCTCGGCCAGCCACAACCCGTTCCCCGACAACGGCATCAAGTTCTTCGCCCGCGGCGGCCGCAAGCTGAGCGACGAGATGGAGGCCCACGTCGAAGCGGAGCTCGACGCCCTCCTCACCGGTCGGGCGGCGCCGACCCGCGTCGAGGGCTCGGCCGTCGGCACGGCGCAGCCCGACGACGGCGCGCTGCGGCAGTACGAGTCCCACCTGCTGAGCACACTCGAAGGCCGGCGGCTCGACGGCGTGGCGGTGGTGATCGACTGCGGCAACGGCGCCGCCACCGTCGTCGCCCCCTGGGTGCTGGCGCAGCTCGGGAGCAAGGTCGAGAACCTCCAGGTCGGCGCCTTCCCGTCCGGCACCAACATCAACGCCGGGTGCGGATCGACCCACCCCGGCCCACTGCAGGCCGAGGTCGTGGAGCGGGGGGCGGCGGCCGGGCTGGCCTTCGACGGCGACGCCGACCGGCTGGTGGCGGTCGACGAGCGGGGCGGCCTCGTCGACGGCGACCACATCCTGGCCATCGCCGCCCTCGACCTGCGGTCCCGGGGGCGCCTCCGCCACGACACCGTGGTGGCGACTGTCATGGCCAATCTCGGCTTCCACCGCGCCATGGCCGCCGAGGGGATCCGGGTCGAGACGACCCCGGTCGGGGACCGCTCCGTCCTCGAGGCGATGGAGGCGGGCGGCTTCTCCCTGGGGGGCGAGCAGTCGGGCCATGTGATCTTCGGCGACCTGGCCACCACCGGGGACGGGCTCCTGTCCGGGCTGGTCCTGCTCGACGTCCTCGCCCGCTCGGGCCGGGCCCTGTCGGAGTTGGCCGCAGTGGTGGTCAAGCTGCCCCAGGTGCTGCGCAACGTGCGGGTCGCCGACCGGGCCGGCCTCCCGGACGCCGCCGGCTTCTGGGCCGAGGTCGCCGCCGTCGAAGCCGACGTGGGCGGTAGCGGCCGCGTGCTGGTGCGCCCGTCCGGCACCGAACCGCTGGTGCGGATCATGGTCGAGGCGGAGACGGAGGAGGCGGCCACGGCCTACACCGACCGGCTCTCGGCCGCCCTCACCGACGCCCTGGGCAGGGCGGAGAATCCTTCGACCGGAGGGCCCTCCCGTTGACAGACCCGGTGCCGTCGCCGGATGGTGCCGCCGCCCTCGACGCCGTCCGCTAATCAGCGGCGGGCGGCCCGGAGCCGGGCCAGGACCGGGATCGCCCCGATCTTCTCGTCGGTCAGCTCATCCCACCGGACCTCCCCGGCCAGACGGCGCGTGCGCCGCGGGCAACGGATGACCCGGTACGGAGTGACGATCAGGTCGAGGGGCACGTCGTGGTCGGTGGTGGGGATCTGGCCCGCCGGGACCACCTGCACCTCATGGACCGTCGTCACCACCACCGTCTCCGGGCCGATCAGGCCGGCCTCGGAGGCGACGGCGAACTCGAGGTCGGAGAACCCGCCGCCCTTGCCGAGGCGGGCGCCGTCGAGGCCGACGGCGACGGTGCCGGCCACCACCAGGTCGACCGGCTCCAGCTGGTCGAACCCGACCGGACGGGCCGACGCCGACGCCCCCTTGATGGAGGATGCCTGGCGGGCGGAGCCGGCCAGGTGCTCAGGGTCAAGCAAAAAGAATGGGTGGGTATCGGCCAGGCGGGGGACGGCCATGAACAGGAGCTTCCCGTCCTCCAGCGCCCGCTGGCGGACGGGCCACTGCGGCGAATCGGGATTGGCCTTGACCGTGCCCGCCGACTGCCAGGCGTCGGTGCCCCGCAGTCGCTCGGCTGCCGCCTCGGCGCCGACGAAGTTCGGGATCCGGCCCTCAGGACCGGGGAACCGGGTCGCCTTCGCCGCCCGCAGCGCGGCCCAGATCTCCCGGCGGAGCTCCGCCTTGGCCGCCAGCAGGTCGGCGGGGCCGCCCGCGTCATGGTCGTGTTTCCGGGCCATCGCCACACTCTGCCCGCTCTCCGGTGCGGACGGGGGGCGATCGGCGGAGCTCATCACACCGTGCGGGCCCTTGTTGCGCTAGGACGGGGGTTGTGATCCCAGGGGGTGAGGTGATCGGGGCGGGCATCGACGCCGTCGACGTCGAGCGGTTCCGCACCATTCTCGGGCGGCGGCGGGGATTCGCCGAGCGGGTCTTCACCGCCGCCGAGCGGGCCGAGGCGGCCGCCCGGCGCGACCCCGTCCCCGGTCTGGCGGCCCGCTTCGCGGCCAAAGAGGCAGTGATGAAGTCGCTGTCGGTCGGCCTCGGGGCCTTCGACTTCGCCGACGTCGAGGTGGTCCGAGGCGTTGGCGGCGCCCCGGCGCTCTCCGTCACCGGCCGGGCGGCGACACTGGCCGGAGAACGCGCCGTCGGCGGCTGGCACATCTCGCTGACGCACACCGCGACGACGGCCATGGCCGTGGCGATCGCCTACCGTTAGCCCGCCTCCGGGGTCAACCGGCGTTCGTTTACCGGGATAGAGCGGAAAAGGAACGCCGGTTCAGGGGGAACGGCGGTGGCGCCGTCGGCGGCGCTGCTGCTTCGGCAGGGGGGCGAAGAGGAGCAGGAGGCCCAGGATCGCGGCGCTGGCCGGGCCGGCCGCGACCCCCGCCGAGGACTTCGGGGCTCCCGACGAGGACTTCTTCGACTTCGCGGTGGTCGTGGTGGTCGTGGACGACGTGGACGGCGAGCCCACCGGCGGGACGGTGACCGTCGTCACCGGCGACGGCACCGTGGTCGTGGTCGTCTCCGGCGGCGCCGTCGTGGTGGTGGCCGCCTCGGGCCCGGTCGTGGTCGTCGTCTCGACCGGCTGGCCCGTCGGGCCCGTCCCGTCCGGGGGCGGCGGGGCTACGGGCTTGGCGGTGTCGTCGGGGGTCGCCGGGCGGTCGGTGGCCGTTCCCCGTCCGACCAGGACCAGCTCCACCCAGGTCCGGCCGGGGAGGAGCCGGGCGTATCGCCCGTCCTCACCCCGGAACTCGGTCACGTCCTCCTTGTCCCGCTTCACCCAGTGGACGGGGGAGAGGTAGCCGGCCGAGAGGAACCACCCGTCCCCGGAGCCGATCACGTCGGCTTCCGGCACATGGGCTCCGGAGCTGTCCTGGTAGCCGGTGTCGTGGTACGTGACGAACTGGAAGATGACGTTGGTCGGGACGACCGCCCGGCCGGCGGCGTCGACGTGCAGCGCCCCGTTCTGGATGCGCGTCCAGCCGTTGGCCCCGGGGTTCCAGTCGTAGCTGACGTTGGTCGAGGTCTTGCCTTCGTAGGTCCAACTGGCGCTCACCCTCGCCACCGGCCGGGCGTTGGGCTCCGAGGGCCGCGTGCCGGCCTTCCGGTAGTCGAACAGCGGGGGCGGGGCCTTGGCGTCGGGGGCGGCCAGGCTGTGGAGCTGCGAGGTGTTCGACATGAGGTTGTGGGGGGCCCGCCGCTTGCCGTCCCGGAAGTACTTGGCCGGGTAGTTGTCGACGCCGACGTCGATCATCGACGACTCGTGGACCAGCTTCTTGAAGTCGCGGTTAGCCCCCGAATAGGCGAACAGCGGGTGGTTCAGCATGCTCAGCAGGGCGATGTCGGTGGAACGGGCCGACCGGACCGGGCCGACCGGGTCGGCCGGGGTGGAGTGGAAGATGGTGGCGAAGCGGGTGAAGCCGCCCTCGACCATCTCCTCGAAGACGATGTCCGCCTCGTTGATGCCGGTCTGGGGCCGGGCGTCGCCGACGTTGTCGATCTTCACCACCAACGCCGGGTGGCCCGTCTCGTAGCCGCCGACACCGATGCCGGTCAGCGGCGAGTCCCCCGGCAGGGGGACGGCCTTGGGTTGCGGCGGCGGAGGCGGCGGCGGGGGCGGAGGCGGCGGCGGACGGGGGGCCCGCGGCGGCGGTGGCATGCGCACGACCGGCGGCGGCGGTGGCGGGGGGGCGGGCGCGGTGGTCGTGGTCGTCGACGTCGACGTCGTCGTCGTCACCAACTCCGGCGTCTTGCCCATGGTGTCGACCCAGAGGAAGTCGGCGCCGCACGCCGGGAGGAGCAGGGCCAGGCCCAGCAGGCGCGTGGCAGCCCGGAGCCGACCCGGCCTCGCGCTTGCCACGTTGTCACCTCCAGCCACCCCAGTGGGCACTACGACCTTACATTCGGTCCGGATCCCCATGGTGGCGGCCCCGGGGCCCGAGGTCCACGGAGCGTGGCTCGCCGGGCCGTACCATTGATTCGAATGCTCCCTGTCCTCACTCCTGCCGAGATGGCCGCTCGGGATGCCGCCGTCATCGCCGGCGGGGTCAGCCAAGCGACGCTCGTCGACCGGGCGGGGGGTGCCGTGGCCCGCGGCGCCCGGCGCCTGGTCGGGGGAGCCTACGGCCGGAGGGTCGTGATCGTCTGCGGGAAGGGCAACAACGGCGCCGACGGCCGGGTGGCCGGAGAGCGCCTGGCCGGCTGGGGCGCCCGGGTCGACCGATTCGACCTGGCCGGCATCGAACGTGCGGTCCTTGACAAGCACGGTCTCAACCGGGCCCTCGGCCGGGCCGACCTGGCCGTCGACGCCATGTTCGGCACCGGCTTCCGGGGCCCCCTCGAGGGCGACGCCGCCTTTGCCGCCGACGCCCTCACCGCCGCCCCCTGCCCGGTGCTGGCGGTCGACATCCCGTCCGGGGTCGACGGCCTGACCGGCGCCGTCCGGGGCGCGGCCGTGGAGGCCATGGCCACCGTCTGCCTGGCCGCCCTCAAGCCCGGCCTCGTGCTCCATCCCGGCGCGGCGCTGGCCGGCGACGTCGAGGTGGCCGACATCGGCATCGACCCCGGCACTCCACCGCCCTCGCTCGGCGTGACCGAGGAGGCCGACGTGGCCGGCTGGTTACCCCGCCGGGAGCCCGAGAGTCACAAGTGGTCAGTGGGCGGTGTCTACGTGGTCGGGGGTTCGCAGGGGATGACCGGAGCGGTGATGCTGGCGAGCCGGGCCGCGCTGCGGGCCGGGGCGGGAATCGTCGTCGCCGGCCTGCCCGGTGATGCCGCCCCCCGGGCCTCCGGCGGCGAGGTCATCACCCGCTCGCTTCCCGCCACGCCGGCCGGCGCCCTCGACGAGGCGGCGGCCGAGGAGGTGCTGGACGGGCTCGACCGCTTCCGGGCCCTCGTGGTCGGCCCCGGGCTCGGGCAGGCACCGGCCACGGTGGCCGCCGTCCGCCGGCTGGTGGCCGAAGCGCCCATCCCCCTCGTGCTCGACGCCGACGGGCTGAATGCCCTCGACGGGGACGTCGACCTGCTGGCCGGCCGCCGCGCCGCCACCGTCATCACGCCCCACGCCGGGGAGTACGCCCGGCTGGCCGGCGAGAAGGTGGGCGAGGACCGCATCGGCGCCGCCCGCCGGCTGGCCGAACGGGCCGGAGCGGTGGTGGTGCTCAAGGGCAGCCGGACGGTGATCGCCGACCCGACCGGCCGGGCCGCCATCAACACCACCGGCGGCCCCTGGCTGGCCACCGCCGGGACGGGCGACGTCCTGTCCGGGATGGTCGGGGCGCTGACCGCCATCGGGCTCCCGGCCTTCCGGGCCGCCGCCGCCGGGGCCTGGGTCCACGGCCGGGCGGCCGACGAAGCCGGGCACGCGGGTCTCGTGGCCGGAGATCTGATCGACGCCCTCCCCACCGTCCTCGCCGGGCTGACAGCCCGTTCGCCCGGCGCCGACGCCCCGACCCGCCGGACCCGCCCGAACCGCCCGAAGGGGTGCCGATGAGCCCCCCGGCCGCCATCCATCCGTTCCCGAACCCGCCCCCGGCGGTAAGAAGGGGGAGTACCCCCTCTGGAGGTCAAGTGCGGATGCTGCTCCCGTCCGAGGCGACTCAACCCCATCCGGCGCTCCAGGGTGTCACCGACACCTCCGGGTCGTTCACGTTGTCCAAGCCCTGGCGGCCGGCCTGGGCCGAGGTCGACCTCAACGCCATCCGCCACAACATCGGGCTCCTGACCAGGCTGGTGTCGCCGGCCGGGGTCATGGCGGTGGTCAAGGCCGACGGCTACGGCCACGGCTCGGTGGCGGCGGCCTACGCCGCCCTCGAGGCCGGCGCCACCTGGCTCGGCGTCGCCCTCGTCGAGGAGGGCGTGGAGCTGCGGGACGCCGGCGTCGAGACGCCGATCCTCCTGCTGTCCCAGCCGCCGGTGGAGGCGGCCCGGGCCGTCGTCGACGCCGGGCTCACCCCCGTCGTCCACAGCGGGCGCTTCGTCGAAGCCCTGGCCAAGGCGGCGGCCGACGCCGGCGCCGTCGACCCCCAACCCGTCCACCTCAAGGTCGACACCGGCATGCACCGGATCGGCTGCTCCCCGAGCGAGGCCCTCGACCTCGCCCCGGCCATCCGGAAGCACCGGGAGCTGCACCTCCAGGGCCTCCTGACCCACTTCGCCGTGGCCGACGAGCCCGACAACCCCTACACCGCCCGCCAGGTGGCGGTCTTCGAGGCCGTCCGCAAGGAGCTGGCCCGGTCGGGGATCCGCCCGCCGCTGGTGCACGCGGCCAACTCGGCCGGCGTCCTCACCGTGCCCGAGGCCCGCTACGACCTCGTGCGCTGCGGGATCGCCGTCTACGGCATCGCCCCCGCCGCCGAGCTGGAGGGACGGCTGGCGCTCAAGGCGGCTCTGAGCCTCAAGGCGCGGGTCAGCTACGTGCGCCACCTCGTGGCCGGTGAGCGGCTGTCGTACGGGCTGCGGTACGAGCTCGAGGTCCCCTCGACCGTGGTCACCGTGCCCGTCGGCTACGCCGACGGCGTCCCCCGCCGGCTCGGCGAGGTCGGCGGCGAGGTTCTCATCGGCGGGCGGCGCAAGCCCATCGCCGGCACCGTGACGATGGACCAGCTGCTGGTCGACCTCGGGCCGACCGAGGCCGCCGGCGAGGTAGAGATCGGCACGGAAGTCGTCCTGCTGGGGCGGCAGGGCGACGAGACCGTCAGCGCCGCGGAATGGGCGGCGAAGCTCGGGACCATCCCCTACGAGGTGTGCTGCGGGATCGGGGACCGCGTTCCCCGCCGCTACGTGGGCTGAAGCGCCGCCTGACGCCGACCGATTCGTGACCATCACCGCCGTGCCCGGGATCCGGGTCGGCCACTGGACCGGGCCCGACACCGGCGTCACGGTCGTCTGGGCACCGTCGGGCACGGTGGGTTCCGGCGAGGTCCGGGGCGGGGCGCCCGCCACCCGGGAGACCGCCCTGCTCGAGCCGACCCGGCTCGTGGAGCGTGTCGACGCCGTGGTGCTGTCGGGCGGGTCGGCCTTCGGGCTGGCCGCCGCCGACGGTGTCGTCCGCTTCCTGGCCGAGCGGGGCCAGGGGTTCCCGACGCCGGGCGGGCCGGTGCCCATCGTGGTCGCGGCGGCGCTCTTCGACCTGCCGGTGGCCCGGGCGCCGGGGGCGGAGGAGGGGTGGGCGGCGGCCGTCGACGCCGCCCGGGGCGCGCCGGCCGTCTCCGGCCGGGTCGGCGCCGGCCGCGGTGCCACGGTGGGGAAATGGCGGGGCCGGGAGTATGCCGTGCCCGGCGGGCTCGGGACGGCGTCCGTCCGGGAGGGCGCCGCCACCGTCGGCGCTCTGGTCGCCTGCAACCCGGCCGGCGATGTCGTCGGCCCCGACGGCGTCGTCCTGGCCGGCTCCACGGCCCCCGACGGCGTCCCGGCCTTCCCGGCGCCGACGCCGTTCGAGAACACCACGCTGGTGGTCGTCGCCACCGACGCCCGGGTCGGCAAAGCGGAGTGTCACCTGCTGGCCCAGTCGGCCCACGACGGCCTGGCCCAGGCGATCCGCCCGGCCCACACCCGGTACGACGGCGACTTCGCTGCCGTGCTCGCCACCGGCGACGTCGAGGCCCATCCCGACCGGCTGCGGGTGGCGGCGACGGAGGCGGTGGCCCGGGCGGTGCGGGCGGCCGTGCGCCCTACGGTCTCTCTCTGACTCCCTGACGCCTACCCTGCGCGCCTGGGGTAGAATTCGCCGTCGCTCGGTGGCCCTCCAGGGGCCTCTGAACAGCCACCGGAGGCCTCGCTGCTCTCCATTCCGACCGGTCCCGGCTCTGTGGCGCGCCGGGTGTGGATCCGATGAAGGTCGTCACCCATTCCGTCGAGGAGACCCGGGCGCTGGGCGAGCAGCTGGGGCGCGACGTCCTCGTGGTCGGCGACGTCGTCGTGCTGTCCGGCGAGCTGGGGTCGGGCAAGACGGCGCTGGCCCAGGGCGTGGGCCGCGGCCTCGACGTCGACGGTCCGGTGGTGAGCCCCACCTTCACGCTGGTGCGGGAGTACGAGGGCCGGGTCCGCCTCTGCCATGTCGACATCTACCGGCTCGAAAGGGTCCAGGAACTCCACAACTTGGGCATCGAGGAACAGCTGGAGGAGAGCGTGACCCTGATCGAGTGGGGCGAGATGGCGGGCAGCGCCCTGCCTCCCGACCGACTCGAGGTGCGGCTCATGCCCGGCGTCGGTCCCGACGAGCGGATCATCGAGCTCGTCCTCCTCGGCGAGTCCTGGCGGCGGCGCAGCGGCCGGCTGGCCGAGATCGTCGAGAGCTGCGGCTCCGACGAAGACCACCACGAGCCGGAGGAGTAGTCCGATGCTGCTGCTCTGTCTCGACACCGCCACGCCTCAAGTCGGCGTGGCCATCGGGTCCGACGACCAGGTCATCGGCCGGATCCAGCTCGCCCGGCCCCAGCACCACGCCGAGCACCTCGCCCCCGCCATCGCCTACCTGCTGGAGCAGCTCGACCTGTCGCTCGACCAGCTGTCGGCCATCGGGGTCGGGATCGGCCCGGGCCTCTTCACCGGGCTGCGGGTGGGGGTCACCACCGCCAAGGTCATGGCCCAGGCGCTGCGGATCCCGTTGATCGCCGTCCCCAGCCTGGACCTGTTGGCCTTCGAGGTGCGTTATTCCGACCGCCTCGTGGTGCCGGCGCTCGACGCCCGGCGGGGGGAGGTCTTCTACGCCACCTACCGCCAGGTCCCCGGCGGGGTGCAGCGGCTGTCGGAGTACGAGGTCGGTACGCCGGCCGACCTCTGCGCCGAGCTCATGTCCCGCAGCGAGGAGGTCCTCCTCCTGGGCGACGGGGCGCTCCGGTACCGGGAGCAGTTCTACGACCTGGAACGGGCCGAGTTCGGACCGCCCGGCCTGTCCTACCCGAGCGTGGCGGCGCTGGTGGAGCTGGCCCGGGCCAAGTTCCAGCGGGAGGACTTCGCCCAGCCCCGCGACGTCCACCCGCTCTACCTCCGCCTCTCCGACGCCGAGATGAACTGGGTCAAGCAGGCCCGATGATGATCCGGTGATGATGGCCGCCGATCTGGAACCCGCCGATCTCGAGGTCCGCCTGCTGGCCATGCGGCGGCGGCACCTCCGGTCCGTGCTGCGCATCGAGGCCAAGGTGTACCCGGTGCCCTGGAGCATGTCGCTGTTCCTGTCGGAGCTGGCGTTGCGCTCGACCCGGGCCTACTACGTCGCCTTCGTCGGCCGGCAGGTCGTCGGGTACGCCGGGCTGATGATGACCCTCGACGACGGGCACGTCACCACCATCGCCGTCGACCCCGCCTGGCACCGCCACAAGGTCGGCACCCGGCTTCTCCTGGCCCTGGCCCACGAGGCGCGCCGGCGGGGGGCGACCAGCCTCACGCTGGAGGTTCGGCTGGGCAACAAGTCGGCCCAGAACCTGTACCGGCGCTTCGGGTTCCGGCCCGTCGGGGTGCGCAAGAACTACTACGCCGAGACGAAGGAGGACGCCCTCGTGATGTGGGCCGAGGACGTCGCCGGCGAGGAGTACACCAAGCTCCTCGACTCCATCGAGGCCGGTGTCCCCGGGACGACCGAGGTGGAGGACCAGCCCCTATGAAGGTGGACCAGTGACCGCAGGAACCAACGGAGCGGCCGACGGACCCGCCGGGGCTGGCGCCGGCCAGCTCATCCTCGGGATCGAGACGTCGTGCGACGAGACGGCCTGCGGCGTCGTGGAGGACGGGGTGAACCTGCGGTCGTCGGTGGTGGCCAGCCAGGTCGACCTCCACGCCCGCTTCGGCGGCGTGGTCCCCGAGATCGCCAGCCGGGCCCACCTCGAGCTCGTCAACCCGGTGATCGCCCAGGCGCTGGTCGAAGCGGGCCTCGAGCTCTCCGACCTCCACGCCGTGGCCGCCTGCTCCGGGCCCGGCCTGGCCGGCTCGCTCCTGGTCGGGGTCAGCGCGGCCAAGGCCGTGGCGTTGTGCCAGGGCATCCCCTACGTCGGCGTCAACCACCTCGAGGGCCACCTCTACGCCGCCTTCCTGGAGGAGCCCGACCTCGAACCGCCGCTGTGCTTCCTGCTCGTCTCCGGCGGCCACACGATGATCGTGGCCATGGAGGGCCACGGCCGCTACCGGGTGCTGGGCCAGACCATCGACGACGCCGCCGGCGAGGCGTTCGACAAGGTGGCCCGCCACATCGGCCTGGGCTATCCCGGGGGGCCCGAGATCGACCGCTTGGCGGCCCTCGGCGACCCCGACGCCATCAAATTCCCCCGGCCGATGATGGACGAGGGCTTCGATTTCTCCTTCTCCGGCCTCAAGACCGCGGTGGCCACCTACGTGAAGCACTCGCCCGACGCCGAAGTGACCGACGTGGCCGCCGCCTTCCAGGAGGCGGTGGTCGACGTGTGCATCACCAAGCTCCTCCGGGGGGCGGCCGAGGTGGGAGCCAAGACCGTCGTCATCGGAGGTGGGGTGGCGGCCAACTCCCGGCTCCGGACCCGCCTCCTGGACGCCGCCGAGGCGGACGGGCGCCGTGCCTTCCTGCCGAGCCCGTCGCTGTGCACCGACAACGGTGCCATGATCGCGGCCGCCGCCTGGTGGCGGCTCCGGGCCGACGGGCCGACCCCCCTCTCGGGCGGGGCCCACCCCGGTCTCCGGTTGCCCACCATCGACTGAGGAACGCAGCTTGCAGCCCTGTCAGAGGCTTGCTACGGTGCGTCCGTTAGCACTCTAAGGGTTAGAGTGCTAAGAGATTCGCACCACCCAGAAACGATTTGTCGGAAACCTCAGGAGGGCTCTGTCGCAATGAACCTGCAGCCGCTGGATGACCGGATCGTCGTCCGTCCGAGCGAGGCGGAGGAGAAGACCGCGAGCGGCCTGGTCATCCCCGACACCGCCAAGGAGAAGCCCCAGCAGGGGACCGTCCTGGCCGTCGGCCCCGGTCGCCGCTCCGAGCAGACGGGCGAGATCATCCCGCTCGGCATCGCCGTGGGCGACCTCGTCGTGTACTCCAAGTACGGCGGCACGGAGATCACCGCTGACGGTGAAGACGTGCTGATCCTCACGAGCCGCGACGTGCTGGCCAAGGTCGGTACGGGCTCCGGCAAGAAGAAGTAGCCACCCAGCACCACAGCCGGGCGAACGCCCGCAGGCGGCGCCCCCATGAGGGCGCCGCCGTCGCGCTGCGACCGAGGCGATAAGACGAGGACGGAGAGATGTCGAAGAAGCTGAGTTTCCAGGATGAGGCCCGCCGGGGCCTCGAGGCCGGGGTCAACAAGCTGGCCAGGGCAGTGCGGGTGACGCTCGGGCCGCGAGGCCGCAACGTGGTGATCGACCGCCGGTTCGGCCTGCCGACGATCACCAACGACGGCGTGACGATCGCCAAGGAGATCAACCTGGCCAACCCCTACGAGAACATGGGGGCGCAGCTGGCCAAGGAGGTCGCCACCAAGACGAACGACATCGCCGGCGACGGTACGACCACGGCCACCGTCCTGGCCCAGGCCCTGGTGCACGGCGGGATGAAGAACGTCGCCTCCGGCGCCAACCCGATGGACCTGAAGAAGGGCATCGAGGCCGGCGTCAAGGCCGCCGTGGAATCGATCGCGGCCCAGGCCAAGGACGTCGAGACCAAGGAGCAGATCGCCCAGGTCGGAGGCATCTCAGCCGGCGACCCCGCCATCGGCGAACTCATCGCCGACGCCTTCGACAAGGTCGGCCGCGAC
>JAUZEY010000107.1 GCA_030838785.1 Actinomycetota bacterium
GCCCCGGGCCAGGCGGACTGCGGTCATGGTCGCCTCCGTCCCGGACGAGACGAGACGGACCTTCTCCACCGAGGGAACCCGGGCGCACACCTCCTCGGCCAGGCGGACCTCGGCCTCGGTCGGGATCCCGTAGGACGTGCCGGCAGCGGCCGCCCGGCTCACCGCCTCGACCACGGCGGGGTCGGCGTGGCCCAGGATGGACGCCCCCCACGACTGCACGAGGTCGATGTAACGGCGGCCGTCGCTGTCCCACACCGCCGGGCCCTCGGCCCGGACGGCGAAGAACGGCTGGCCCCCGACGGATCCGAAGGCCCGCACCGGCGAGTTCACGCCGCCGGGGATGCGCGCCAGGGCGCGCTCGAAGATGTCGCCGGCGCTCAACCCTGTTCGGCCAGTTGGCGGGCGAAGTAGGTGAGGACGAAGTCGGCCCCGGCCCGGCGGATGGCGGTGACGTGCTCCCGGGCCACGGCGTCGCCGTCGATCCAGCCGTTGGCCGCCGCCGCCTGGACCATGGCGTACTCCCCGCTCACGTGGTACGCCGCCACCGGTACGTCGACCGCCGCCCGCACGGCGGCGATCACGTCGAGGTAGGCCAGCGCCGGCTTGACCATGACCATGTCGGCGCCCTCGGCGACGTCGAGCGCAACCTCGGTCAGCGCCTCCCGGCCGTTGCCGGCGTCCATCTGGTAGGCCCGGCGGTCGCCGAACTTCGGGGCGCACTCGGCGGCGTCGCGGAACGGGCCGTAGAGGGCCGAGGCGTACTTCGCGGCGTAGGCCAGGATCGCCACGTTCGAATGGCCGGAACCGTCGAGGGCGGCCCGGATGGCGGCCACCTGCCCGTCCATCATCCCGCTGGGGGCGACGACGTCGGCCCCGGCCCCGGCCTGGGCGACGGCGATGGAGGCGTAGCGCTCCAACGTGGCGTCGTTGTCGACTGTCACGACTCCACCTGGCCCGGACGCCGTGAGGATCCCGCAGTGGCCGTGGTCGGTGTACTCGTCGAGGCAGTTGTCGGCCATGAGGACGAGTCGGTCGCCGACCTCGTCCCGCAGGTTGCGCAGCGCCACCTGGACGACGCCGTCGGGGTCGTCGCCGCCCGAACCGACAGCGTCCTTCCGGGCCGGCACGCCGAACAGGATCACCCCGGGGATCCCGAGGTCGGCCAGGGCCCGCACCTCCTTGCGGAGGCTCTCCTGGGTGTGCTGCATCACGCCCGGCATCGACGGGATCGGCTGCGGCTCGTCGATGCCCTCCTTCACGAACAGGGGGGCGACGAGGTCGTCGACCGACAGCCGGGTCTCGGCCACCAGCCGGCGAACGGCCGGTGTACGCCGCAACCGGCGAGGACGCTGCTCCGGAAATCCCACGCCCGACAGCCTACTGAGCCGTCGCTCCCGTCTCGGTCGCAGAGCGGTCCGTGCAGGCGGGGGCAGTCCGCCGGCGTCACGACTCCAACAGCTCGCGCCCGCCTCGCTCGTCGAGCAGGATCCGGGCCGCCTCGATGCCAACGGCCTCGGGCTCGGGGCCCTCGTGAGCGACCCGTAGCACGGCCTTGCCGTCGAGCGTGGCCAGCAGCACCTCGATGGCGACGGTGCCGTCGGCCCGCACCACCGCCAGGGCGCCGCAGGGGAGTTCGCAGCCGCCGCCGAGGCGGCGGAGGAAGGCCCGCTCGGCCTCCACGGGTCGCCGGGCTGACGGGTCGTCGAGGGCGGCCAGGCGGGCGGCGGTGGCGCCGTCGCCGGCCCGGCACTCCACGGCCAGGGCCCCCTGGGCCACCTGGGGCAGCATTCTCGCCGGCTCGAGCACCTCGGCCGCCTTGGCGGCCAGGCCGAGCCGTTCCAGGGCGGCCAGCGCCACCACCACGGCGTCGAGTTCGGCGGCCTTGGCGACCCGCGTCTCGATGTTGCCCCGGAGGGATTCGAACCGCAGGTCGGGGCGGAGGGCGGCGAGCTGGGCCTGGCGGCGGACCGATCCGGTGCCGATGCGGCCGCCGGCCGGGATGTCGTCGAGGCGGGCGCCGACGAGGGCGTCGCGGGGGTCGGCCCGCTCCGGGACGGCGGCCAGCACCAGCCCGGCGGCCGTCTCCGACGGGAGGTCCTTGGCCGAGTGCACGGCCAGGTCGGCCCGCCCGTCGAGGACGGCCTGCTGGACCTCCTTCACGAACACGCCCGTCCCCCCGATGGTCCAGATGGGGACGTCGGCGCGCTGGTCGCCGGTCGTCGAGACCACGACGAGCTCGACGTCGCCCCCGAGGAGGCCGGCGACACGCTCCGCCTGCCAGAGGGCCAGCCGGCTGCCCCGGGTGGCGATGCGCAGCCCGGCCATCGGGACGGGCTACTCCGGGTCGAGGTCGAAGAGGGCCGACAGGGCGTCGGCGTAGAGCTCGCCCCGACCGCTGCCGGCCGCCTCCTTCACCCGCACGGTGGGCTCGTGGAGGAGCTTGGCCACGATTCCCCGGGTCAGCGCCTCGATGGCCTCCGCCGTCTTGGCGTCGACCCCGTCCAGCTTGGACCGGAAACGCTCCAGCTCGGCGAGGCGGACGTCCTCCCCCCGGGTGCGCAGGGCCGACACCAGGGGGGCCACCTCCCGGCCCGTCCGTTCGGTGCGGAGCCGCTCGAGCTCGGCCGAGATGATCCGCCGGACCCGGGCCACCTCCCGGCGACGGCGGTCCATGGAGCTCTCGGCGAAGGCCTTGAGGTCATCCATGTCGAGGAGGGTGACCTCGGGAATGTCGGCTACCCCGGGGTCGACGTCGCGGGGGACGGCGATGTCGACGATGAGCAGCGGCCGGCCGAAGCGGCGCTGCATGGCCACCTCGGCGTCGTCGTGGGAGATGACGATGTCGGTGGCGCCGGTGGAGGTGAGGACCAGGTCGGCGGCGACCAGCGCCTGGGGCAGCCGTTCGATCGGGATCGCCCGGCCGCCGACCCGGGCGGCGAGCTCGGTGGCCCGGTCCGTCCCCCGGCCGGCGATGACGACCTCGGCCACTCCGGAGCCGGCCAGGGAGCGGGCCATGCCCTCCCCCATCTCTCCCGCCCCGAGGACCAGGACCCGGCGCTCGACCAGCGTGCCCAGCCGTTCGGTGGCCAGGGCCACGGCCGCCGATGACAGCGACACCGCCCCCCGGCCGATGCCGGTCTCGGCCCGGGACCGCTTCCCGACCTCGATAGCGTGGCGGAAGACCCTGGACAGGCTGAGTTGGGCGGTGCCCTCGGACTCGGCGACCTTGAGGGCATCGCGGACCTGGCCGAGGATCTGGCCTTCGCCCAGGATCACGGAGTCGACCCCGGCGGCGACGCCGAACAGGTGGGCCACCGCCGCCTCGTCGTAGTAGCTGTAGATGTGCTCGGCCAGGTCGGTGGCCCGCATCCCGGCCTGCTCGGCCAGGAACTCGCTGGCGTCGGCCACGCCGGGGTGGAACTTGGTGCAGCAGGCGTAGACCTCGGTGCGGTTGCAGGTCGAGAGGAGGGCGACCTCGGCCAGGTACTCCCGGCCGGCGAGGTCGCGCAGGGCCTTTGGGATTTGCGCCGGCGGCACGGTCACCCGTTCCAGCACGGGCAGAGGCACCGTGCGGTGGTTCAGCCCGACGACGACGAAAGACACGTCCGCAGCCCCTCTCTGGCTTCGTCCAAGCGCCCGGCGCGGATGCTCTCGAGGATGCCGGAATCGAGCGCCGCCTGCCAATTGGCGCCCGGCCCGACATGGGCTCGCGCTTCCGCGACCAGATCGACCAGGACCCCGTACTCGGGCCCTACCACCGTAGCGAGTTGACGACAGACCCAGGCGGCGGCCCCCGGTGCCCGCCCCGACGTTCCGACCGCCACCTCGAGGTCGCCCCGGCGGAGCACCGACATCGGCCGGGCCGACGACGCCGGCCCGTCACCGGCGGCGCTCACGAAACAGTGCTCCCGCTCGGCGGACACGACCACCGAGTGGTTCACCGCCCGGTCGTCGGTGGCGGCGACGCAGAGCCATGCCCCGGTCACGTCGCCGGCCTCGAACGGGCGGCGGGCCACGGCCAGCCGCCCGGCGGCGGCCCACTCCTCGATCTCGGCCGAGACGGCGGGGGCCACGACGTCTATCCGGGCCCCGGCCCCGAGCAGATCAGCCACCCGGCGGGTGGCCACCCGACCACCGCCGACGACGAGCACCCTCCGCCCGCCGAGCGAGAGGCTGACCGGGTAGCCGGTCGTCGGGCGAGGCTGCGCCGCGGTCACGTCAGGCCCCGAACGCTCACGTCAGCCCCCCAAATGCGACCCGCCGGCCCTCGGCCGCCTCGTCGCGCCGTTGCTGGTAGAAGGACAGGATCTGCAGCTCGATGGACAGGTCGACCTTGCGCAGCGACACGCCGGGCGGGACGGCGATCACCGTCGGGGCGAAATTCAGCACCGAGGTCACACCGGCACTGACGAGCAGCCCGGCCACCTCCTGGGCGGCCGCCGCCGGGGTGGCGATGATCCCGATGGCGACGTCGCGCTCGGCCACGATCCGGGGCAGGTCGGCCAGGGGCTCGACCACGAGCCCTCCGACCTCCTTGCCGCACTTGGCCGGGTCGGCGTCGACGAGGGCCACGATGCGGAACCCCCGGGCCGAGAACCCTCGGTAGTTGGCCAGCGCCGCCCCCAGGTTCCCGATGCCCACGATCACGACGGGCCAGTCCTGCGTGAGGCCGAGCTCCCGGGAGATCTGGAACAGGAGGTACTCGACGTCGTAGCCGACGCCCCGGGTCCCGTAGGAGCCCAGGTAGGAGAAGTCCTTCCGGACTTTGGCGGCGTTGACGCCCGCCATCTCGGCCAACCGCTCGGAGGACACGGTCGGGGTCCGCTGCTCGGCCATCTCCACCAGCGCCCGGTAGTAGAGCGGGAGCCGGGCGACAGTCGCCTCCGGGATCCGCCGCGGTCGGTCAGGCAACGATCACGCCCCTCAGCATCCAGAACGGGGAGTTCTGCGCGCCCAGCGTACCGACCTTGTGACCAAATTCTCAAACTCCCGAGGGGGACCGCGGGAGGGATCTCGCCCGAACGTTCAGCCGCTGACCACGACGGTGCCGTGCATCTTCGAGTGGACCTCGCAGTGGTAGGCGACCGTCCCGGCCTTGGTGAACTTCCACTGGAACGACCCCGCTGCCTTCCGCGTCGAATCGAAGGACTTGTCGTCGGCGGTGGCGGTGTGCTCCAGGCCGCCGTCATCCCAGTTCCAGATGAGCGTCTCCCCGACCTTGACGTGCACCTCCTTGGGATTGAAGGCGACGCCCTTGATCGTGACCGGGCCCACTCCGATGGCCGGGACGGTGGAGCTGGAGATGTTGACGTCGCCGCCGCTCTCCTTGTTGCATCCCGTCAGCCCGACGAGCCCGACGGCGAAGACCAGCATGGCGGGGATGGCAAGGCGGCGCACGACCACCAAGTTTAGAGGCCCCACCGATATCGTGACTGGCGCATATGGTCGCAGGACTCGCTTTTGTCGCCACCGCCGTCGCCACGCTCTTCGCCGAGGCGACCTTCAAGCGCTGGCGACAGGGGCGCCGACCCCACGAGGCGGCCTGGACGGTGGCGCTGGCCCTCTTCGCCCTCGCCTCGGCGGCGCTGGCCACCGGCGCCTCCACCGGGTGGGACCGGGGCGTGTTCCGGGTCTTCTACCTTCTCGGCGCCGTGCTCAACGTGCCGTGGCTGGCGCTCGGCACCGTCTACCTCCTGGTCGGCGAACGGGCCGGGCGGCGGGTCCGGGCCGTCCTGGTCTTCGTTTCCGGGCTGGCGGTCGGCGTCATGCTCACCGCCCCCGTCTCCGGCGACGTGGCCGGGTCGGCCTCCATCCCCGTCGGCAGAGACGTGTTCGGCGTCTTCCCCCGGGTCCTGGCCGGAGTGGGCAGCGGGCTGGGCGCGCTGATCGTGTTCGGCGGTGCCGTGTGGTCGGCCGTGCGCTTCGCCCGCGCCGCCCGGGGCCGGGCCGTCGCGCCCCGGGCGCCCGCCGGGAGGATGGCCGCCGCCAACGTCCTCATCGCCCTGGGGACGCTGATCCTCTCCGGGGGCGGGACCCTCCAGGGCGTGCTCGGCCATGACGAGGCCTTCACCCTGTCGCTGGCGACCGGGATCGCGGTCATCTATGGCGGCTTCCTGGTCGCCGCCCGACCGGCCCCCGCCGAATCTCCCGAGACCCCGGTCGGTGGCAGATTTGACCACGCCGGGCGCTCAAGGGCCCCCGGGACGGCTCCGATACCAAGTTCTAACTAACCCACGAAACGGCAAACCCGGGGAAACCCGGGGACGCAAAGCTACGGACCTAACCCTGTTGGGGGGTACGGCCGCCGGGCTACCGAATGGGGGCTCCCACAGCCCTCTCGTGGATCCAACGCGAGCCAAGGGGCTGTGTTCCGATGCGGAAGCTTGTCTTCGGGCTGATTCTGGCCCTCGGCGTGTCGCTGTTCCCCTCGGGGGCCCACGCCGACACCGTGAGCGACGAGGCGTCGTTCGTGGCCAAGATCAACGACCTGCGGATGAGCAAGGGCCTCCCCGCCCTCGAGGTCAACGGAAACCTCGTGGCGAAGGCCCGGGACTGGGCGGCCGGTATGGCCGCCGCCGGCCGGATCTGGCACTCGACCCTCTCCGACGGGATCACCCTCGACTGGCAGAAGCTCGGCGAGAACGTCGGCATGGGCGGTTCGGTGGACGGACTCGAGGCCGCCTTCGTGGCCTCGCCCCACCACTACGAGAACATGGTCGACCCAAACTTCGGCTACGTCGGGATCGGCATCGCCAAGAACAGCAGCGGCACCCTGTTCGTGTCCGAGGTGTTCATGCAGCTCATGCCGGCCAAAGTGGCGGTGACGCTGCCCCCGGTCACCGCCCCCCGGGTGACCCCGACCACCGCACCGAAGCCCCCCGCCCCCAAGCCGGTCCCGCGGCCGGTGCCGCCCGCCCCCACGCCGGTGGTCGCAGTCGCAGTCCAGGCGCCGGTGCCGCCCCCCGCCCCCCCGGCGGCCGTCACCCCGCCCCCGCCGCCGCCGGCCGCCCCCGAAGTGACCCCGGCCGACCCGCCCCGGGCCCCGTCCGACCTGCTCGTATCGGTACTGGAGCGCCTCCGCAGCTTCGACTCGTAGGGGCTGCGGCGGGGGCCCGAGCACCCGGCGGTGTAACTTCGCTGGCATGTCCGTCCGGGTCTTCGTGGTCGACGATACGGCCCACGTCCGAAAGATGCTCGTGCAGATGCTCGAGCTGTCGGGCTTCGACATCGTCGGCCAGGCGGCCAGCGGCACGGAGGCGGTCGACTCGATCGTCGACGCCGACCCCCAGGTCGTGGTGGTGGACTACAAGATGCCCGGCCTCGACGGCATCGAGACGGCCCGGGAGATCCGGGCCCACCGGCCCGACCAGGCGATCATCCTCTACACCGCCTACCTCGACGACATGCTCCAGAAGGAAGCGGCCGCCGCCGGCGTCTCCCTGTGCGTCGGGAAGATCGAGGGCCTCACCACCCTGGAGCGCGACATCCGCCGCTTGGCCGGCGAGCTGTTCTAGCGCTGGCCCTACCCCATCAGGACGAACTGGATCAGGGCGGCACCGAGGATCAGGAGCAGCAGGGCGCCGAGGACGATGGCGGTCCCAGATCTCATGCCCCGGCCCTTCCTTTGGCGGCTCCCGCCGCCCTTGTCGGGGGGACATTCCCCATCCCCTCCGCCGGGACGGGGCCCAGCGTGACGGCCGAGCCGGCGTGCAGGCCGAGCTCCTCGGCCGCCGCCCGGCGGTCGAGGGTGAGCGACACCAAGCCGTAGGAGTCGACGACCACCGCCAGCTCGAGGGGGCCGGCTTCGGCGAAGGAGCCGACCCAGCGGCCGGTGCGACGGTCCTGTCCGCAGCGGATCTCGACGGCACCGCCGGGCTCCACGCCGAGCGCGGCCAGGTCGCTGGGATCGATGTTGAGCTGGGCGTTGCCGTAGCGGTCGACCCACAGCACCTCACCGGCCGCCCGGCCGCCCTCATCGGTCGGCAGCGGCACCACCCCTGGAATGAGCGACATCGGGTCGACGAGCTCCCCCAGCCTCTCGACCGGCGTGCCGGCGGCCAGATAGCCGGCCGCGGGGGCGAAGATGTCGCGCCCGGCGAAGGTCGCGCCGGGGGCCTCCAGCTGATAGTCCGGGTTGGTCAGCGACACGACCCGCATCGCCCCGCCGAGCATGGCCACCGCCGGGGCCAGCAGACCGTTGTCGGGCCCGACCAGGAACCCCGTCTCGACCTCGACCGCCACGGCGCGCCGGTCCGTACCGACGCCGGGATCGACGACGGCCAGGACCACCCCGGGCGGGAGGTACTGGACAGAGCGGGCCAGGGCCAGGGCCCCGGCCCGCACGTCAAAAGGCGGGATGTTATGGGTGACGTCGATCATCTGGGCTGTGGGCGCGGCCCTCAGCACCACGGCCTTGCAGACACCGACGAACTCATCGGTGAGGCCGTAGTCGCTGAGGAACGAGACGACAGGCGGATCGGAACCGGAGTCTTCGGGCACGGCGCGCTCCCGGCGGGGTGAGTGACCCGCCCGACGCTAGCGGTCGGACGGGCCCGGGAGCGGAAGCCGAGCCGTCAGCCGGCTTGGGTGTACCGCGACTGCAAATACCCGTCGACGTCGACGTCCCGTACCCGGAACGAGCGCCCCACCCGCACCGCGGGAAGGTCACCGGCCCGAATCAATCGGTAGACGGTCATCGACGAAACTCTCATGAGTTGCGCGACTTCCTGAACTGTTAGGAAGCGCGCCTTCTCGAACGACTGCGCCACGCGTTCACCCCTATCTCCACCCGCCAAGCCGAGGGTACGCCCTGTTAGCGCAGTTGTCTAGGGCGGGGGTTGCGCCACATGAGCGTTTCCGCGCCGCAGAGGCGTGGGATGACCACAAAGCGTGAAACCTTCACCGTCAGTTGCCACGACGCGCCGTGATCCCCAGGGCCACGCGAGGCTCAACTTCCGCCTAACTCTCGGGAACGGGCGGTGGCGGCGGTCACGGCCTCCAAGAAGGCGGACCGCACCGCCCGGGCCTCAAGGGCGGCGAGGCCGGCGGCGGTCGTGCCGCCGGGGGACGTCACGGCCGCCCGCAGCGCCTCGGGCCCCTCGGGGCCCCGGGCCAGGAGGGTGGCCGATCCAAGGAGGGTCTGGGTCACCAGCGCCTGGCTGACGGGGCGGGGTAGCCCGACGTGCACCCCGGCCTCGATGAGGGCCTCGGCGACCAGGAACACGTAGGCGGGGCCGGAGCCCGACAGGCCCGTGACGGCGTCGAGGAGCCCCTCGGGGACGCGGGCCACGGTCCCGACGGCGGAGAGGATCGACTCCGCCCGGAGCAGGTGCTCCTCCCCGGCGTGGTGGCCGGCGGCGATGGCGGCCGCCCCCAGCCCGACCAGCGCCGGCGTATTCGGCATGGCCCGGACCACCGGTCGGCCCGGGACGAGGGCCTCGAGGGCGGCGATCGTCACACCGGCGGCGATCGACAGGACGAGCGCTCCCGGCTCGAGGACGGGTTCGGCCGCTTCCAGGGCCGGCGCCACGTCGCCCGGCTTCACCGCCACCACCACGATGTCGGCCTCGGCCACGGCCCAGGCGGGGTTGGGCACGACGCGGGCCTTCGGGAACCGCCCCTCGATCGCATGGCGGCGCTCAGCGCTGACCTCGGCCACCGCCAGGTGCTCCGGATCCCAACCCCCGTCGATGAGGCCTCCGAGGAGGGCCTCGCCCATCTTCCCGCCGCCGATCAGAGCCAGAGTCGCCACGGACGGAGGGTACTCAAAAGCCCCGGACGCGGGCGGGCCCGAGGAACCATTGGAGCTACTCCGCACTTCCCCGAACGGAGTGGCCCCGCCTGCACCTCGGGCCTCGCCTCGCCGCCACCCGTCGGTTGCGGCGAGGTGCACCCTAACCCGGCGTCTCCTTTGCTGGCAAAGCATTTATCGCCGGGTGGTCTACTTGAAACCCAGAGTGATGGCGGTCTGGAACCACGTTTCGACAGTCTCGTAGCAGACACCGATCACGCGGTCGAGCTCCTCTTCGTCGAGGTGCTGGTAGAGGACACGGCCGGTGAGGTAGACGTCGCCGTCGGGCCCGAGGGAGAACCGGGCGTTGTAGGGCTCGTGGTGGTTCCGGCGCAGCAGCCAGCGGTAGAGCTCGAGATGTCGTGCGTCGGCGGAGGCAGGTGGAGCCCCCGAATTCTTCGGCGGGTCGGGCATGAAGTAGATCTCGTACCGCAGAGAGCGGGGGCGGAGGTCGAAGTAGATCGTGGTGGCGTCGCGCCCGTCGCAGGTGAAGCGGAGGTACCAGCGGTTCAGCTCGGGGTCGAACTCGACGTGCTGGACCCACTCCTGCGACACCACCGGACCAGTGAGGTGCTCCCGGAGAAGGTCCGCCGCCTCGTCGGCTTTCACTAGCTACAGGTGACCGGAGTGCGCTCCACCAGGTCGCTGCAGAGGCGACGGAGGCGGGCGGCGGTCATGCACCACGACCATCGACCGGAACGGGTCGCCGCCCGGGCGCCCATCGAGCCGGCCAGGTCGGCGTCGTCGAGGAGGAGGGCGACGGCCGTGGCCCACTCGAGCGGATCGCGGCCTTCGACCAGCAGGCCGGTGTCCCCGTCGCTCACGATCGACCGGAGCCCACCGACCGAGGCCGCCACCACGGGGGTACCGCAGGCGGCGGCCTCCAGGGCCACCAGGCCGAACGACTCGGTGCGGGAGGGGACGAGGCACACGTCGGCCGCCCGGTAGTAGTCGACCAGCTCCCCGTGAGGCCGGGGCGGCAGGATCAACAGCCGGTCCGACACCCCGAGGTCGGCGGCCAGCTTCAGGACCCGCTCCAGCTCACCCGGCCCGTCGGCCCCGCTCGGGCCGCCCAGCGCCCACAGGACGGCGTCGTCGATCTCGGCCAGGGCCTGCACGGCCAGGTCGAGGCCCTTGAGGGGCTGGATCCGGCCCACGAACAGCAGCACCCGCCGGCCGGGGTGGCCGAGCCGGGCCCGGGCGGCCGCCCGGTCCCCGGGCGAGAAGAGCCGGTGGTCGACGCCGGGGGGCAGCACCTCGATGCGGTCGGGATCGGCGTCGTAGAGCGAAGACATCAGGCCGGACTCCTCGCCGGTGGAGGCGAGGATGAGGTCGGCGCAGCGGATGATGTCGGTCTCGCCCTGCACCCGCCCCGGCACCTCGTCGCTGCCTCTGGCGGCTCCCGCCGCCGCTGTCGGGTGGACACCCCCCAGCCCCCCGGATACACCACCCCGCTTCACCAGCGCGAGCGTGTGAAAGGTGGCCACCATCGGGAGGGACAGCTCGTGCTTGAGGCGGTGCGCCACCTGGCCCGACAGCCAGTAGTTGGCGTGGAGGACCTCGTAGTCGCGCCGGCAGGTCCGGATCTGGCCCAGCATCGACTCCGTGAACTCGTCGACGAGGCCGGGGAGGCTCTCCTTGGGGACGGGCGACAGCGGCCCGGCCGGCACGTGGATCACCCGGAAGTTCGGCTCGACCGTGACCACCCGGGGCTGGTCCGGGTGCTCGGCCCGCGTGTAGACGTCGCAGGCGACGCCGGCCCGGGCGAGGGCCGAGGACAGCGACCGGACGTAGATGTTCATTCCCCCGCCGTCGCCGACGCCCGGCTGGGCGATCGGCGAGGTGTGGAGGGACAGCACGGCCACGCTCCGTACGGGCATGACCGGGATCCTACCGTCGGGGTTCAGACACTCCGGACGCTGGTCAGGCCGGGCTTCCGGCTTCCGAGGATCGTTGAAAGGATCGGTAGATCTCGATCAGGACCTGTTTCTGGCGTTCGGTGATGGTCGTGTCCCCAAGGATCTCGGCCACCAGGTCGGAGTCGCCCTCCCGGGCCTCGAGGATCCCGGCCCGCACGTAGAGGGTCTCGGCCGAGATGCGCAGCGCCCGGGCGATGGCCTGGAGGATCTCGGCGCTGGGCTTACGCAGGCCCCGCTCGATCTGGCTCAGGTAGGGGTTCGAGATCCCGGCCAGCTCCGACAGCTTGCGGAGCGAGAGACGGGCCATGCGGCGCTGGTCGCGGATGAACCCGCCCAGGTCGTGCACGGGGCTCTCGGCGCTGGCCCGTGCCCCAGGAGAGGCAGGTGAAGCAGCCAAGTCAGGCCGCCGAGCGGGGGATCAGGCGCTCGCTCAAGGGGGCGAAGATGTGGACGACCTCGGGGTCGAACTGCGTGCCGGCCATCTTCTGCAGCTCCTCGACGGCCGCCTCCACCGGCAGCGCGGCCCGGTACGGCCGATCGGCGGTCATGGCGTCGAAGGCGTCGACCACCGAGAAGACCCGGGCGGCGAGGGGGATCTCCTCTCCCCGGAGGCCGGCGGGGTAGCCCGTCCCGTCGAACATCTCATGGTGGCAGCGCACGACCTGCGCTGCCGTCCGGAGGAAGGGGATGTCGGCCACCAGCTGGTAGCCGATGATCGGGTGTGTCCGCATGACCCGCCACTCGGCGGCGGTGAGGGGCCCGGGCTTGTTGAGGACGCTCTCGGGGATCCCGACCTTGCCGCAGTCGTGGAGGAGGAAACCGAACTCGGCCTCCCGGTTGTCGTCGGCCATCCCCATCTCGGCCAGCAGGGCCATCCCGTAGAGCCGGCAACGCTCGATGTGCTGACCCGTGGTGGCGTCCTTGGCCTCCACGACGAGGGCCAGCGAACGCACCGTCTGCAGATAGGCCTGGCGGAGGTCGCCCAGGGCCTGCTCCAGGTGCTGGGCCCGTTCCCGTTCCCGTTGATAGCCCTCGCCGAGCTCCTTGGCGAAGACGAGCAGCTGCGCCTCGAGGGCCGCGGTGGGGTCGGGGATCAGCGACGGATCCCAGGCAGGGACGCGCTCCGGGCCCGTCATTGCCGTAAGAGCTCCTCGACCCGGTCGAGTAGCTCCATCGAGCTGAACGGCTTCGTGAGGTAGCCGCGGGCTCCGGCCTCCAGGGAGGCGACCTCGGTCGTGACGTCGCCGAGGGCGGTCAGCATGAGCACTTTCGTGGCCCGGTGGTCGAGCCGCCGGCACACCTCGACGCCGTCGAGGCCCGGCATCATCACGTCCAGGATCACCACCCGGGGGCGCTCGGAGGCGGCCATCTCGAGACCCTGTTGACCGTCGTGCGCCTCGATGACCCGGAACCCATCGGCCTCGAGGACAGCCCGCACGACCCGGCGGAGCACGGCGTCGTCGTCGACCACGAGGACGCAGCGGTCGTCTTCGGCCGCCTCCCCCGTCGTCTCGGGCGACGCCTCGGTCACGGGCGAGCCGCCTGGATCCGTTCTGCCAGCTCCATCTCCAGAGTGTGGAGGACCTCGTGGAGGGCCCGCCGCTTGCCCGACACCTCGCGCTCGAGGGCGGCGAGCTGCTCCCGGGCGTCGGCCAGCTCGGCGTCACTCAGGTCGGGCAGCCGGACGAGGGTCGAGTCCCCCACCAGCGGCTCCATCCCCCTGGTCCACTCGATGTCGGGCGACGGCGCCATCCGCTGGGGCAGGTGGGCCTGCGACGGGGTCGGGCGGGGCCCGTCGTCGGCCAGGATCTTGGACAGGCTGCCGATGAGGTCTTCCAGCGACCCGCCGGTGGCCCGCCGGTCGCGCTCGGCATCGAGGATGTCGATGCGCCCCTGGGCCAGGCGCCGGACGAACGAGACCTCGGTCTCGAGCTCGGTGCACTCGGCCTTCATGGCCGACACCTCGTCGACCGAACGGTCGGCGAGACCGGCGAGGTATTCCGGCTCGAGGACGCGGTCCAGGCGGCGTTGCTCCGGCATGTCACTCCATTGCACTGGGGATCGGGCGCTCGGGATCGGGCTGGGGATCGGCTGCGACCTCCCAGGCTACCTCCCCGCCCGGCGCCGTCAGCAGTGGTTTCGGAGCAATGGGTACGAGTTGACGGCCGGCCCTCCGGCAGGGTGGAACTCGAAATGCGTGTGGGGGGTCGTGGCGTCGCCCGAGCTTCCCGTCAGGCCGATGACCTCCCCCTGGGCGACCCGGCGGTCGGAACCGACGATCTGCGACAGATGGGCGTAGTAATAGGTGTTGCCGTCGTCGCCGTGGAGGTAGATCGACAACCCGCCGAGCCCGGAATGGTGCGTCTCGAACTCCCCCGGCACCACGGCGACGTTGGGCGTGCCGGTGGCGTTCATGAGGTCCGTCCCCTCGTGGCGGCGGCCGCCGGCACGGGGCGCCCCCCAGGTGTCGGTGAAGGTCAGCGGGCCCCGGATGGGGCAGACGAAGTCCGTGACGACGGGGATGGACGCCGACGGCGCCCCGGCCTCGAGCGGAACCCGTTCCCCCCGGCTCGCCCGGGTGATGAGGTGCGACTGGAGCCCCCGCTCCCGCGTGACCATGAAGGTCAGGGCCTCCTCGACGTTCTGCCGCTCGGTCTGGAGGTCGTCGGTGGTCCGCTGCTGCTCGGCCCGGTGGGCGGCCAACTCGTCACGGCGGCGGGCCAGCTCCGCGGTGGCGGCACCCATCGTCTTGAGGACGGCGTAGTCGCGGGCGCTGATCCCGGACGCCAGCTTGGCGCCCCGGGCCGACTCGACGAGGTCCGACCCGTCGACGAAGCCGGCGACCGCATCGAGCCCCCGATCGCTGGTGTAGACGGCGACGGCCCGGCGGGTGACGGTGGCCCGCAGCGGCCCCATCTTGGACTCGCTCTCGCCGATCCGGCGCTCGAGGGCGGCGATGGCGTCGCCCAGCTTGGCCAGGTCGGCCACCGCCCGGTCGTAGCGGGTGGCGGCGGCGTCCGCCCGGCGTTGCAGATCGGCGCCGGTCGGAAGGTCGCCGCGGCGGGTCGCCCCGGCCGGTGGGGCCAGGGCGAGGCACAGCGCAAAGACGCTCAAGGTGCGGAGAAGAGCTCGCATGACAAGAGAAACGCCACCCGCGGCGGCCCGGGCGGACGGTAACGGCGTCGTTCATCGAGCGGCAACCTCGGCTGGCAGAAGTTCGCAGTTCCCTTACGCAGAGCGCGCGGCGTCGGCCGTCACGAACGCGCCCGGAGCCGTCCCCGGCGGTCCTCCGGGTGGTAGCGGTAGACCACGCGGCCCCGGACGGCGGCGGGTTCGACCGGCCCGAAGTGGCGGCTGTCGGTGCTGGCCCCGTCGTTGTCGCCCCGCACGAAGAGGCGCTTCCCTTCCAGTCCGGCGACCCGTTTGATCATGGTCCGGGCGGGGAGCCGGGGGTCGGCCAGGGCCACCAGGTCGCCGACCCGGATCGCCGGCCGCAGCGGCCCCAGACCCCGCAGCACGAGCAGGCGGTCTCCGGGCAGCAGCGTGGGAACCATGCTCTCGCCGGTCACTTCCAGGCGCCGCAGTGGCAAGTGGTTCACCCGCAGCAGGGCCGGGTAGCCTGCCACCGACGACCTGACCCCCGGAGGAGGACGCCAGCATGCCTTTCCTTTCCCGCCTTCTTGCCGCGGCCGACCGCTTCAGCCCCCCGGCCCTCGCTCACGCCCACTGCGACCTCCCCTGCGGCGTCTACGACCCGGCCCAGGCCCGGATCGAGGCGGAGTCCGTCAAGGCCATCCAGGAGAAGTACCAGGGTAGTGACGACCCGGTCTTCCGCGAGCGGTGCGTGCAGATCAAGGAGGAGCGGGCCGACATGGTCAAGCACCACCTGTGGGTGCTGTGGACCGATTACTTCAAGCCGCCGCACCTGGAGAAGTACCCCGAGCTCCACGACCTGTTCTGGCGGGCCACCAAGGCGGCCGGCGACTCCAAGAAGTCCCTCGACCCCGCCCAGGGCGAGCAGCTCCTCGGCCTTATCGGTGAGATCGACAAGATCTTCTGGGAGACCAAGCAGGGCTAGAGCGCCGCAGGCCGTTCAGCCGCCGCTCACCGGCGGCAGGACCGCAATCTCGTCATTCGGGCCCACCGGCGTGTTCAGTCCGTCGGTGGGCTCGATGCCGTTCACCCACACGCGGCTGATGTCGAGCACGGCTCGGAACTCGGCGCCGTAGTCGGCCACGGCCCGCTCGAGGAGCTCCCCCAGCGTCGAGGCGTCGATCTCGTCGGCCTTGCGGCCGGCCGCCTCCCGGGCCCGGGCGAACAGCACGAGGCGGCTCATGGACGGACCTCGGCCCGGCCGTCCTTCACCACTGCCTGGCCGTCGGCGTTGAGCGCCTCGAACCCGTAGGCGTCTCCGTCGGCGTAGATCCGGACCGTGATCGCCTGGCCCGGGACGACGGGGCGGGAGAACTTCACCGCCAGACGAGCCAGGCGGGTGGGGTCACCGCCGGCCACGGATTCGATCACCGCCCGTCCGCAAAAGGCCATCGTGCACAGGCCGTGGATGATAATCCCCGGCAGGCCCAGGGCCCGGGCGGCAGCGTCGTCGAGGTGGATGCGCACGGGGTCGCCCGACGCCTCGGCGTAGCGGAAGGTCTGGTCGGCGTCGAAGGAGTACGTCACCTCGGCCACCGGCGCGGTCGCTTTGACGGCCCCGGTCAGCTTGTGTTCCGGGGCGGGCTCGCCGCCGCTCGATCCTTCGAATGGGCCCCGGAAGAAGAGGGTGACGAACTGCTCGTTGACCGGGCGGCCGGCGGCGTCGACGGTCTCGGTGCGCACGGCCACGGTAGTGCCGACACCCCGCACCGCGACGAAGACCGGGGCCGCCTTCGACCGCAGCACGTCGCCCGGGGCGATCGGCCGGAAGAACCGCATGTCCTGCTCGGAGTGCACCACCCGGGCAAGGGCCTCGGGCGGGGTGATGAGCCCGGCGGCGGCGGTCATGGCGTCCCACACCGGCACGATCGCGAAGACGGGCGGGGCCAGTTCGCCGCCGAGGTAGCGCCCGTTGGGGTCATTGGTGGCGGCGGCGTAGGCCACGGTGCGGGCCGCTTCGACCTTGAACTCCCGCTCCTCCGTGAACCGGCCGAGGGCGGTGGCGTCGAAACCGGGCCCGGGGGTCCGAGGGTGTCCCCCGGAAAGCACTAGCGCGCTCCGGCGTGCTCGATGCAGGTGCGGGTGCCGGGCAGGGCCTCCAGGCGCTCGGGCTCGATCGCCCGGCCGCAGATCTCGCAGATCCCGTAGGTGCCCTCGTCGACCTTGCGCAGCGCGGCGTCGAGGTCGCCGATCTCGGCTTCGAGCTGCTCGAGGAGCGAGAAGTCCTTCTCCCGCTCGAACGTCTCGGTGCCGATGTCGGCCTGGTGCTGGTCGAGCGACGAGAGCTCGGAGATGTTTTCGGTCTCCGACTCCGTGCCGATCCCCTCCGCCTCCCGCTCCCGGACAAGGCTCTCCAGGCGCTCCCGCTCGCTCACGATCAGCTGCCGTGCGTGTTCCGCATCCATGCCCGGAGGGTACCCCGCGGGGTTGGGGCTCAGTCACCCCGATGGCGTGTCGCGCAGGGCTTCCTTCCAGGTCCGAAACCGGGTGTGGACGACGCCGTCGGGACCCTCTCCCGTGCCGCTTCCGTCGGGGAAGAGCCGGAACGTGAACCGCCGGCCGGGGTCGGTGGCGGCCAGGGCCATGTAACGGGTGTCGCCCTTGTTGGGCGGGCCCGCCCGCCACAGCAGCCACCCGCCGATGCGGCGCTTGTAGATCACCACGGGGTCGCCGATGTCGGCGCCGAGGGCGCGCAGCTCCGAGGGCGCCTCGACCCAGCGCTGGGCCGGGATCGTGCGGTCGCGCTGGGGTAGCTCGGGCAGATCGGAGGTGTGGTGATCCACCTCGACCAGTGGGCGGTCGTCCGGAACGGTCACCACCGCATCGTGGCAGATACATTTCCGGGCCATGCCGACAGTGGGAATCGTGATGGGGAGCGCCACCGACCTGGACGTCATGCGTCCGGCGGCCGAAGCGCTCGACGAGTTCGGGATCAGCCGGGAGGTGCGGGTCATCTCCGCCCACCGGGCTCCGGCCGACGCCGCCCGCTACGCCGAGGAGGCGGCCGGACGGGGGCTGCAGGTCATCATCGCCGGCGCAGGGGGCGCGGCCCATCTGCCGGGCGTGCTGGCCGCCTCCACGTCATTGCCGGTGATCGGCGTGCCCGTCCCCATCAAGGTCCTGGACGGGCTCGACTCCCTCCTGTCGATCGTGCAGATGCCGGCCGGGATCCCGGTCGCCACCGTGTCGATCGGCGGCGCCCGCAACGCCGGGCTGCTGGCCGTCCGCCTCCTGGCGGCGTCGGATCCGGCCCTCCGGGAACGGATGGACGCCTTCCGGGCCGCCCTGACCGAGAAGAACCGGGAGGCCGACGCCAAGGCGAGGGCCGAGTTCGGTTAATTGGCGCGGGCCCGGAGCATCCTCGACTCGGCCCGAACCGTGACCGCCTCCTCGTCGGGGAGTTCGTCCGCCACCCGGTCCAGCTCGACGGCCGCCGCCCCGAAGAGGCCGAGCGACCCGAGCGCCCGGGCCAGGCCGAGACGTTCCACCACGGGCAGGCCGGGGATCGTGAGGCGGAGCTGGAGGACCCAGGCCGCCGACCGGAGCTCGCCGGGGAGGAACAGTCCCTGCAGGTTGAGGAGCATCCGGGTGAGGATGGTCCGGGCGCCGACCGGTGCCAGGTGGGCGTCGTCCCAGCCCGTCCCGCCGAGCCCGGCGAAGATCGCCCGGCAGCCGTCGGCGTCGAGGCGCCGCCCGCCCCCGAACGGATCGAGGAAGACGGCCGGGTCCGCCCGGTGGCGGACGAGGAAGTGGCCGGGCATCCCGACCCCGTCGAGCCCCACGCCGAGCCGGCGGCCGACCTCCATCGTCAGCACCGACAGGCTGATCGGGATCCCGACCCGCCGCCGCAGCACCTGGTCGAGGTAGGAGTTGTCCGGGTCCTGGTAGAGCTCGGCGTTGCCCCGGAAGCCCAGTTCCCCGAACAGGCGCCGGGTGAGGCCGTCGAAGGTCGCCTCCCCGCAGCCGCCGGCCAGCTCGTCGAGGCGGCCCAGTTCGGCTCCGACGTCGAGCTCGGGCCGGGCCCGGGCGGCGATGAGCAGGGCCGCCTCGTCGAGGGGGATCTCGTCGTCGGGGCGCGCCACGAGGTCGGCGAAGCGGGCCATCGCCTTCTCCCCGGGCCCACCGCCGTCCGTCACTACGAGCCCTGGGCGTGGGCGACCGCGTCCTCGAAGCTGGTCTTGGCGGCCAACAGCTTGCGGTAGGCCATGAGTAACCGGGGGCGGTTGAAGGCCAGGGCCCCGAACAGGCGCCCGTCGCGCCCGAACAGGGCCACGAAGCGCCGCTCCTCGATCGACCCGTCGACGATGCGGACCTCGTCGGTCGGGCAGCAGCGGCCGAGGAACTGGATCTTGGCGTCGTACTGGTCGGACCAGAAGTACGGCACCGGAGTGAAGTCGACCGCGTCTCCGGGCCCGGCCAGAAGCCGCTTGGCCGCCGCCGTCCCCTGCTCCACGGCGTTGCTCCAGTGCTCGACCCGCATCGTCTCGCCGAACAGGTTGTTGGGCCAGCGGGCGATGTCGCCGGCGGCCACTACGCCGGGGGCGGCGGTGGCGCAGGTCGAGTCGCACACGACACCATTCTCGAGCGGTAGGCCCGACGACTCCAGCCAGCCGGTCTCGGGCACCACGCCGATACCGACGACGACCACGTCGGCCTCGACGACCGACCCGTCGCCGAGGCGGACGCCGGACACCCGTCCCTCGCCCTCGAAGCCGGCCACGGTGACCCCGCAGCGGAGATCCACGCCCTGGTCGAGGTGCAGCGCGGCACAGGCGGCGCCCATCTCGGCCGGGAAGGCCCGGGCCAGCGGAGAGGGCAGGGCCTCGAGCACCGTCACGTCGAGGCCCCGGACCCGGGCCGAGGCGGCGACCTCGGCGCCGATGAACCCCGCGCCCACGACGCAGACCCGCGACGCCGACTCGAGTTCCTGGCGCAGTGCGAGGCACTCGTCCAGCGTCCGCAGCACGTGGATGCCCGCCAGTTCCGACGTGCCCGGCATCCGGCGGGGCGTGGCTCCGGTGGCGATGACGAGACCGTCGTAGGCCAGCGGTTCCCCGTCGTCGAGGGTGACCGTGCGGGCCGAGACGTCGAGCCCGGTGGCCCGGCGCCCGAGGTGCCAGGTGACGCCGAGGGCGTCGTACTGGCCCGGCTCCCGCAGCACGATCTTGTCGGGCTCCCAGTGGCCCTGGAGCACCTGCTTGGACAGCGGCGGCCGGTCGTAGGGCAGGGTGGTTTCGGCGCCCACGGCGATCAGCTCGCCCTCGAAGCCCTCCTGGCGCAGGGTCTCCAGGGCGGAGAGGCCGGCCAGCGAGGCTCCGACGACCACGACCCGGCCCGGGGGGGCGGCAGAGGCCACGGCTCAGTCCTCCGCGATCGAGATGGCCTGGGTCGGGCAGCGGCGGACCGCCTCCTCGACCTTGGGCCGGAGCGCCTCGGAGGGTTTCTCGTCGAGGATGTAGAGGAAGTTGTCGTCCCGCACCTCGAAGATCTCCGGCGCCACGTCCATGCACACGGCATTGCTCTGACACCGGTCGAAGTCGACCACGACCCGCATGTTCGAAACCTCCGGACTCGCCTCGGGGATGGGGCCACGGTACCGCTGCCCTCACCCCGAGGCCGAGCCAGAGAGTTCCCTGCCGGTCGCCGACCTAGCCGAAGAAGTTCAGGATGTTCAGGATGCTTACGCCGTTGAGCGAGTAATTGGCCGTGACCAGGCACACGTTCTTGCGGTAGCTCCGGTAGTGGCGACGCCGGCCGAGCGCGGCCACCTCGGCCACTGATTGCAGGCGAAGCGTGTCCGCCCCGGTCGTGAGTTCGTACATGTCGTTCATCTCCCTTTTCTCGGATGAGTCCCTGTATGTCCGCGACAATCGCGTCAGGCGGCGACCGCGCTGCGGCGGGGGCGGCCCGGGCGCGGCAGGTCGGCCAGGCCGGCCATGCCGTGGGCGGCGTAGCGCTTGCGCCACATCCCGACCTGGTTCTGGTTCAACCCGACCAGCATGGCGATCTGCCGGTTGGGCACCCCGTCGGCGGCCAGGAGCACGATGCGGGCCCGCTGCGCCACCCGGCGCGACACGTGCTCGCCCTGCGCCCTCCGCTCCAACTCCCGTCTTTCCTCGTTCGTGATGCGTAGTGCCGGAACCATTCGCATGGCGTTTCCCCAGTCTTTCCGTTCCCCAGTTTCCCCAGACCCAACTGCTGCTCTACTCAGCCCACCAACGACGAGCCGAGCGCCTGGATCAGCGCCAGCTCGTGTTCCTCCAGCCACCGCAGGCGGACCGCCTCCGCCTGCCCCGCCTCCACGATCTCGTGGACGACGCTCTCCCCGGGCCCCGACTCGTCAAAGCGGAGCAGGAAGCCCGAGATCAGCCGGAAGACCCGGACGAGCCGCTCGACCCGGAGGATGATCGGCAGCGCCGCGACCTCGCCCGGCGACAGGCGGTCGACCTCGTCGTAGGCCGCCATGACGTCGGCACAGCGATCGAGGTCGAAGCCGCCCGGCGCCCGGGCAAATGTCTTGAGCGCTCCCGCCAGGTCGAGGGCTCGGAGGTCGTACCGGCTCCGGTCGAACCCCACCAGCCCGTCGGCCGGGAAACCCGGCCGGGCGCCGTCGAGGACGACCGCAGTGCGCCCGAAGCCACCGTGGATCACGAGACGGGGAAGGGTGGCCCCACCGGCGGTGAGCAACTCGGGCACGCGGATGTACTGGCGCCACAGGTAGGACGATGCGCTCCGGAGGCGCTGACGCCCGTCGGCGTCGAGGTACCAGCCGGAGAGCCCTGCGAACGCCTCGAGCGCGGCGGGCCCGTCCTGCTCCAGGGTGAAGAGGGTCGGACCGCCTTCAACCCGGAGCCGGGGCGGGAACGAGCGCACGGCGGCGTGGTACTCCGCCAGCGCCCGGACGCTCCGCCGCCGATGGTGGGCGAGGGAGGCGTCCACCGCGCCACCCTCCACCCACTCGCTGACCAGAACCGAAGCCCCGGTCACCGATTGGTGCCAGGGCCGGCCGGTCGTGGTCCGAACGAGACGAGGGGCGAGATACGCCCTGTCCTCGAGATGGCCGAGCAGCATCGCCTCGAACCGGAGCGAGGCGTCGCTCCGCCCGACCGGCGACACCGCGACCAGGAACTGACCGGCCTCGGCGGCGACCCGGAAGCCATTCGCCACCGGCTGGACGTCCCACCACTGGCCGACGTCGTAGTGCGCCCCCACATCGGCGAGCACGGCCTCGAGCGCCTGCTGTCTGGCTTTCACCCGGTCCCGTCCTCCGTCTCCGTCGTCGACGCATCCAGGAGGTTGGGACTCACCATTCCGTTGCCGTGGCGCAGGGTTGCCGCGGCGACGGACGGCGAGGAAGAACAGGTCACACCGACCCCGGGACCTTGCCCGGCGCGGCGACAACCATAAAAATGTAGGGCTCCCCAGCCTCCCACGTGCCGGGGTACCGGTTGGCTCATAATGCAGCCGTCCCACACCCCGACAAGGGCCAGTTTGATGGGATATCGGGGGGTGGTCAAGCCAGGCGGGGCTTCAAATCTCATTGTCATGGAACAGTTAAATGCGCAGCGTGGCCGCCTTTTCTCGGACAGTGATTTCAGCCGCTCGGGGAGGTATGTAGTCGAGATTTCGCCCACGGAGAGCGGCGACCTGTCCGAACACTGACGACCGGACGAGCGGGCCCCCACGCAGCGAAGTAAACTGGGGGCTTACAGAGAGCCTGGGGAGGGCATGCGTTGAATCCGACTGAGATCGCCAGCAAGGAGTTCCCCGTTGTCATGCGTGGGTACCTTCGGGAGGAGGTACAGGCGTTTCTCGCCGGAATCTCGGACCAGATCGCGGCCCGTGACAACCGGATCGCCCAGCTCGACGCCGAGATGGCACGGCTGAAGGATGCACCGGCGGCCGCGCCGGCGCCGGCCCCGACCGCGTCCGCGGCGCCGATCAGCGCCCTCGACCGCCCCTCGCTGCTGAAGGCCCTGGGTGAAGAGGCCGTCAACATCCTCGCCTGCGCCGACGCCTCCGCGGAGCGGATCAAAGCCCAGGCCGGGATCACGACCGAGCGGGTGCGGACCGACCTTCGCACGATCGGCTCGAGCCTGGCCGACGTGCACCAGCTGCTCGGCGAGTTGATCTCGCTCGTGCAGGGTCTGACCGAGGGAGCCAATCTCCTGGCCGCCACCGCCGTCGAGGCGAACAACACCGCCGCGGCGGAGCCGACGACCAGCAGCAGCGGCGACGAGGTCCGCACGGTGCTCGGCGAGGTACTCGGGCTCGACGGCACGGCCGACGAGATCACCATCCCCGACGAGGCCTCCGTGGAAGGCAGCGCTTCCTAGCGGTTCGGTTTTCGGGGGGACCTCGGGGGGCGGACCCCCCGAGGGTCAGTTGATACGTCTGTCGCGGCCTGACCATTCTTTGTCGCGCAATACGAACTTCTGCACCTTGCCGGTCGAGGTCTTGGGCAGTTCGGTGAACTCCACCGCGGCGGGGCATTTGAACCCGGCCAGGTGTTCCCGACAGAACGCGACGATCTCCTCGGCGGTGGCCGACGCGCCCGGCTTCAGGGACACGAAGGCCTTCGGGCGCTCGCCCCACTTCTCGTCGGGGACGGCCACGACCGCACACTCCAGCACGGCCGGGTGACGGGCCACGGCCTGCTCCACCTCGATGGTGGAGATGTTCTCGCCGCCCGAGATGATGATGTCCTTCTTCCGGTCGCGCAGCTCGATGGCGCCGTCGGGGTGCATCACGCCGATGTCGCCGGAGTGGAACCACCCGCCCCGGAAGGCCTCGTCCGTGGCGTCCGGCTGGTCGTAGTAGCCCTTCATCACGTCGTTGCCCCGCATGGCGACCTCGCCGAGCGTGGCGCCGTCCCGGGGGACGTCGGCCATGTCCTCGGTCACGACCCGGACCGGGTCGGCGATCACGTTGGCCTGCCCCTGGCGGGAGAGGAGCCGGGCCCGTTCGTCGGCCGGGAGCGAGTCCCAGCCGTCGTGCCAGTCGCAGACGGTGTAGGGGCCGTAGGTCTCGGTGAGGCCGTAGACGTGAACCGCCTTGAAGTTGAGCTCCCCCAACTGGCCGAGCAGGGTTGGCGACGGCGGCGCCCCGGCCACGGTGACGGTCACCGCCTGGTCCAGCCGATGGGCGGCCGGGTCGTTGACCACGCCGATGTGGACGGTCGGGGCTCCGTTGAAGTGGGTGACGCCCTCGCCTTCGAGCAGCTCCCAGATGCGGGCCGGGTCGACCTTGCGGAGGCAGACGTGGCGGCCGGCGACGGCCGTCACCGCCCACGTGAAGCACCAGCCGTTGCAATGGAACATGGGCAGCGTCCAGAGGTAGACGCAGTCGTTGGTCATGGACGTGGTGATGACCTCGCCGAGGGCATTGAGGTAGCAGCCCCGGTGGGTGTACATCACCCCCTTCGGACGGCCGGTCGTACCTGACGTGTAGTTGATCGAGATCGTCGCCTCTTCGTCGTCGAGCCACGCTTCGGGCAGCGGCTCACCGGGCGGACGGGCGCCGGCAGCCTCCAGCAGGTCCTCGTAGGGATCCCCGGCGGCGCCGGCGTCGTCGATGCGGACCACGGTGAGCCCGGACAGGTCGAGCGGTTCGGTGACGGGCTCGAGCTCGGCGTCGACGAAGAGGAAGCGGGCGCCGGAGTGGCCGAGGATGTAGCCGACCTCCTCGGAGTTGAGCCGCGTGTTGACGGCCACCAGCACCCCGCCGGCGGCGGGGACGCCGTAGTGGGCCTCCAGCATGGGCGGCGTGTTGGGGGACAGGAAGGCCACCCGGTCGCCGGGCTCGAGCCCGGCGGCGTGCAGCGCCCGGACGAGGCGGTCTACCCGGTCCTCGAGCTGCCGGTAGGTGTAGCGGCGCTCACCGTGGACCACCGCCGTGCGGTCGGGGAAGACCGACGCGCTCCGGCGGAGGAAGCTGATCGGCGAGAGCTCCGTCCGGTAGGGCCTGGTCGGTTGCTCGCTCATCGACGGAGGACTGTATCGGCCGGATGGTGCCGGCCACTACCGTCACCTCCCGGTCGGCGAGAGCCCGGGCCCGGTCGAGCTCGTGCGACACGAGGAGGACCGTCCGGCCGGTGGCGGCGCTGTCCCGCAGCAGCCCGTCGAGCAGGTCGCGGCCGGTGGCGTCGAGGCCGGCGTGGGGCTCGTCGAGCAGCAGGAGGCGGGGTCGGCGGGCGAGGGCCACGGCCAGGCCCGTCCGGCGCTGCTGGCCGGCCGAG
>JAUZEY010000110.1 GCA_030838785.1 Actinomycetota bacterium
CACCGACGTCGTCCAGATCACCTTCCTCAACTTCACGGACGGGCGGCTCGACTGCACGGACCACAGGGGCGGCGATGTCCTGTACAAGAACGCCACGACCGACCCGCAGGCCGAGACGTACACCTGCTCGCTGAGCGACAGCGCCGGGAATCCGATCCCGGGTGCCTTCGTCGACGCCAAGATCCTCCCCAAGATGAAGACCGCCGCTACTGACGGCACGGCGAGTTTCAACGACCTCTGCCAGACCGGCGCCGACGGAAGATGCGACACCGGGAGCAAGATCAGCCTCCAGAACAGCGCCGAGGTGATCTGCTTCTGGGCCGAGCCGGCCCAGCCGGGAACGCAGCCTCCTCAGGGGAAGGACAACGGCTACCACCCCGGCGGAGCGCACACCGACGGCGGCGACTGCGGCCAGGTCAGCGTCACCCAGGCGACGGGTACCGACGTGACGGACGTCGTCTACCTCGACTCCGCCGACCCGCGGCCCGAAGGGCTCGACGTCCAGCCCGAGACCTCCCTGGTGTCCGGTGCCAGCCGCTTCAGCCTCCGGGGGACGGTCTTCGACCAGTTCGGAAACCCGTACACCAAGGGCGGGGCCAAGCTGCAGGCGAAGCTCTTCCAGGGTTCCGTCCTGGCCGCCGGCGCCGACAACAGCCTGACCACACTGGATCCGAACCTGACCTGCACCACCGGTCCCGGTGACGCCGCCTGCGCCATCCTCACCGCGGCCCAGAACGACCTCGGGACGAACCTCGCCTGCGTCTGGCTCGACAGCAAGAAGCCCGTCGCCATGGTCGGCCAGGGCGACCAGGAGAGCGCCACCTGCAAGGGCCCGCCCGCCCCCTGGCAGGATCAGGCCGACGAAGAGGCGCACGTCGACGCCACCAACGACGACGGGACGCCTTCACCACCGACCGATGCCATCGACGTCGTCCGCTTCGCCGTGCAGTCACGGCCGAAGATCGCCACCGTCACGCCCGACAGCCGCCGGCAGGACATCTCGGGCGACGTCCTCGGCGTCGACGGGATCAACTTCCTGCCCAGCGCCCTGATCGCCGTCTCGGGGACCGGCGTGACGCTCGGCCCGACCGCCGTGGTGTCGGACAAGCGACTCGAGGCCAGCCTGGCGGTGGCCCCCGACGCTCCTCCCGGCGCCCGCGACATCGTCGTGACCAACCGCAGCGACGGTGGGTCCGTCACCTGCTCCGGCTGCTTCCGGGTCATCGGCCAGGGCTACTGGATGGTGGCCTCCGATGGCGGCGTCTTCTCCTTCGGCGACGCCAAGTTCGTCGGGTCGGCCGGCAGCCAGTCGCTCAACAAGCCGATCGTGGCCATGACGCCGACGCCGTCGGGTCTCGGCTACTGGATGGTCTCGTCCGACGGCGGGATCTTCGCATTCGGCGACGCCCCCTTCGTCGGCTCGGCCGGGTCGGTTCTCCTGACCAGGCCGATCGTCTCGATGGCGGCCACGCCGTCGGGCCGGGGCTACTGGCTGGTGGCCTCCGACGGCGGCGTGTTCGGCTACGGCGACGCCCGATTCTTCGGGGCGCTCAGCAAGCTGACGCTGAGCAAGCCGATCGTCAGCATCGTGGCCACCCCGTCCGGCCGGGGCTACTGGCTGCTGGCCTCCGACGGCGGGATCTTCGCCTTCGGCGATGCCAAGTTCTTCGGCTCGACCGGCGATCTGTTCCTGAACAAGCCGATCGTGGCCATGGCCCCCACGAAGACCGGCAAGGGCTACTGGCTGGTCGGCACCGACGGCGGCATCTTCGCCTACGGCGACGCCACGTTCTACGGCTCGACGGGCAGCATCCCGCTCAACAAGCCGATCGTCGGGATGACGACGACGCCACTCGGCAAGGGCTACTGGATGGTGGCCTCTGACGGAGGGATCTTCGCCTTCGGCGACGCCCAGTTCCTCGGCTCGACCGGCAGCGTCCCGCTGAACAAGCCCATCGTCGGGATCGCCCGCCGCTAGGGATGCGGTCAGCCGGGCTGGCCGTAGAAGACCCGTTCCACGACGGCCCGGGCCCGGCGGGTCAGGCGGCGGTAGTCGTCGCGGAGGTGGGTGACGGGACGGTGCGTGTAGCCCATCAGCCGGGCGAGCCGCTCGGCCTCGGCGCCGTCGGTCGGCAGCGAGTCGCCCGGGGCGCCGGTCAGCAGGTAGCGGAGGTTGCGGGCCCGTTCGCAGAACCGGTAGGCGAGCTCGAGGGCCTCGGCATCGGCCGGGTCGAGGTGGCCCCGCTCGGCCAGGCGGGCCAGCCCGTCCACCGTCGAGGACGTCCGCAGCTCTGGGTCGGTGGCGCCGTGGATGAGCTGGAGGAGCTGCACCGTCCATTCGACGTCCGACAGTGAGCCGCGGCCCAGCTTGAGGTGGAACTGCGGGTCCTCCCCCGGCGGGATTCGCTCCCGCTCGATGCGGGCCTTCATCCGCCGGACCTCACGGATGGCGTCGGGCGGGAACGGCTCGCGGTACACGAAGGGTTCCACCATGGTGCAGAACCGCTCGGCCAGCGCCAGGTCGCCGGCCACCGGCCGGGCCTTGAGCAGCGACTGGAACTCCCAGGTGAGCGCCCACTTCTCGTAGTAGGTGCGGTAGCCGTGGAGGGAACGGGCCAGCGGCCCCTGCTTCCCCTCGGGGCGGAGGTTGGCGTCGATGCGGAACGTGTGCCCCTCGGCGGTGGTCGCCCCGATGCCGGAGATGATCCGGGTGGCGGTCTTCTCGGCCACGTCGAAGTTCGCCGCGCCCGACCCGTCGTAGACGAAGAGGACGTCGATGTCGGAGGCGTAGGACAGCTCCTGGCCGCCGAGGCGGCCGACGCCGATGACGGCGAAGGGCACCGTCGGGGCCAGGTCCCGCAACGTCGCCTCGACGCACGCATCGGCCAGGTTGGCCAGGTCCGCGGCGATCTCCTTCACCGACGCGAAGCCGAGGAGGTCCCGGGAGGCGATCCGCAGCAGCTCCCGGCGCTTGAAGCGGCGCAGACCCTCCTGGCGCTCGGCGGTACCCGTCCGCCAGGCCAGCGTGCCGAGCGCCTCCTCGACCAGCTCCTCCCGGCTCTTGCTCCGGGCCAGGAACTCGTTGTCGGCCAGGAACGGGACGAACTCGGGGTGGCGGCGCAGGGCGTCGCCCACCAGCCGGCTCGAGCCGAGCAGCCGGCAGACCCGCTCGGCGGCGCCGGGCGCCTCCCTGAAGGCCACCGCCAGCGCGCCGGACCGGGCCCGGCCCTCGGCCAGCCGGCGCAGCTGTAACAGGCCCATGTCGGGGTCGGGCGTCTCGGACAGCCATTCCAGCAGCAGGGGGAAGAGCTGGGCCATGAGCTGGGAACGCCGGGAGAGGCCGGTGGTGAGCTCGGCCAGTGCCGCCCGGGTGTGGGCCACGTCGAGGAAGCCGAAGGCCGCCAGCCGGTCCTCGACCGCCTGGGGGGACAGGGGGCCGGTGCCGGCGATGGCCTCCAGCAGGGGCCGGAAGAACAGCTTCTCGTGGATGGAGCGGACCTGGCTCTGGTGGCGGCGATGGGTCGCCTCGAACCGGGCCAGGGCGGTGGAGGACCCCTCGTCGCGGTAGCCGAGGACCCGGGCCAGGTGGGTTCGCCCGGCGGTGTCGGACGGGAGGGAGTGGACCTGCCCCTCCTCGGCCAGCTGCAGCCGGTGCTCGACGGTGCGGAGGAAGCGGTAGGCGGCGTCGAGCGTGCGGACCTGGGTGATGTCGACGTACCCCGCCTGGCCGAGCTCCTGGAGGGCCTCGAGCGTGTTGGGGGACCGGATACCGGGGTCGTGGCGGCCGTGGACGAGCTGGAGCAGCTGAACGGCGAACTCGATGTCGCGTAAGCCCCCCCGGCCCCGCTTGATCTCCCGCTCCGTGAGCCCGCGCTTCGAGACCTCCTCCTCGGCCCGGGCCTTCATCATCCGGATCTCCCGGACGGCGTCGGGATCGAGCCGCTCCGGCCACACGTGGGGATGTGCTGCCTCCAGGAAGGCCCGACCAAGCTCGGCGTCGCCGGCCACCGGCCGGGCCTTGATGAGCGCCTGGTACTCCCACGTCGCGGCCCACTTGTCCCAGTAGGCCCGGAAGGCCTCGAGGCTCCGGGACAGGGGGCCGGCCCGGCCCTCGGGCCGGAGGTCGGCGTCGGTGCGGAACACGATGCCGTAGGGCGTCGGCTGGGCCATGGTGGTGAGCAGCGCCCGGGCGACCCGCTCCGCCGGGCGGCTGCTTCCCTCGTGGACGAAGAGGACGTCGACGTCGCTGGAGTAGTTGAGCTCCCGGCCGCCGAGCTTCCCCATCCCGATGACGGCGACGCGCAGGCCCCCGCCGCCGGCCCGGGCTTCCGCTACGCCCAGCGCCGCCTGGAGGCAGCCTTCGGCCAGCGACGCCAGCTCCCGGCCCACAGCGGGCAACTCGGCCAGCCCCAGCAGGTCGCGCACGGCGATGCGGAGGAGTTGTTGGCGCTTCCAGCGCCGCAGTCCCCGGCCGGGGTCCTCGCCGTCGTCCTCCACGGCCTGACGGGCCCACGCGCTGTAGCGGTCCTGGGGGTACTCGGCGGCCAGCCCTTCGGGGTCGTCGAGGGGAACGAGGAGTCCGACGTCGGCGATGACGGCCTCGGACAACGACCGGGAGGCGTCGCTCAGCGCCACCAGCGCCGAGGTGAAGGGCCGATCGGAGGCCAGCCGCTCGGCGAGGCCGGGATGGGTGTCGAGGAGCCGGGTCAGGTAGAGCCGGGCCTGACCGGGCTCGGCGGCCCGGTCGATGACCTCGGCCACCTCCGGCACCTTGAGGACGCACGCCATCGTCCGGGAGTGTCCCACGGGGCAGGCCCGTCGGAATGAAGGCCGTAATCTCAAGGTTCATGGCCCGCCTGCGAGTCGCCGCCGCCCAGATCAACTCGACCGTCGGGGACCTGGCCGGCAACGTCGAACGCATCCTGGCCGCCATCGACGCCGCCGAGGCGGCCGGTGCCGACCTCGTCGCCCTCCCCGAGCTGGCCGTCACCGGCTACCCGCCGGAGGACCTCCTGCTGCGGCCGGCGTTCGTGGCCGAGGCCCAGCAGGCCATGGAGAAGATCGCCGCCCGCACCAGCCAGACGGTGGCCGTCGTGGGCTTCCCGCGGGCCGAGCGCGACCTCTTCAACGCCGCCGCCGTCTGCGCCAACGGGGCCGTCCGGGGGATCTACCGGAAGTGGCTCCTGCCCAACTACGGCGTCTTCGACGAGGCGCGGTACTTCACGCCCAGCGACGACCCGGGGTCCCTGTTCGTCGTCAACGGGGTACGGGTGGCTGTGTCGATCTGCGAGGACGTGTGGAGCCCCACCGGCCCGATCGCCGCCCAGGCAGCGGGCGGGGCCGAGCTGGCCGTCAACATCAACGCCTCCCCTTATTACGCCGGACGGATCGCCGAGCGGGAGACCATGGTGGCCACCCGGGCCGCCGACCACTCCGTCCCGATCCTCTACGTGAACATGGTCGGCGGCCAGGACGAGCTTGTCTTCGACGGCGGCTCGGCGGTCTACGACGAATCGGGTCACCTCCTGGCCCGGGCCGGCCAGTTCGAGGAGGACCTTCTCGTCGTCGACCTCGACGTCCGCCCCACCTTCCGCAAGCGGCTCCTCGACCCCCGGGGCCGGCCCAGCCGCCCGCCGCTGCCCGAGGTGCACATCTCCGAGAACCGGCCGCCGACCGATCCCGCCCGCCCGGCCCGGATCGAGGCGCCGCTCTCGCCGGAGGCCGAGGTGTGGTCGGCGCTGTGCGTCGGCACCGGCGACTACGTCACCAAGAACCGTTTCGCCGACGTGGTCATCGGCCTGTCGGGGGGAATCGACTCCTCGGTGGTGGCGGCAGTGGCGGTCGACGCCCTCGGCGCCGGGCACGTCAGCGGGGTGCTCATGCCGTCCCGGTTCTCCAGCGACCACAGCCTCTCCGACGCCGAGGCGCTGGCCGCCAACCTCGGCATCCGGACCATGACCATCCCCATCGAGAACGTGCACCGCAGCTTCCTCGACCTCCTGGCCGAGCCCTTCGCCGGGGCGCAGCCGGGCCTGGCGGAGGAGAACCTCCAGGCCCGGATCCGGGGGACGATCCTCATGAGCCTGTCCAACAAGTTCGACTGGATGGTGCTGACCACCGGCAACAAGAGCGAGATGGCCACCGGCTACTCGACTCTCTACGGAGATATGGCCGGCGGTTTCGCCCCCCTCAAGGACGTCGAGAAGACCCTCGTCTACCGCTTGGCCCGGTGGCGCAACCGGGATGGGATCGTGATCCCGGAGAACGTCCTCGAGAAGCCGCCGTCGGCCGAGTTGGCCCCGGACCAGGTCGACGCCGACTCGCTTCCGCCCTACGACGTGCTCGACCCGATCCTGGAGGGTTACGTTGAAGGTGACCGGTCGGTAACCGAGCTCGAAGCGGCCGGCTTCGACCCGGCGACTGTGCGGCGGGTGGCCCGGCTGGTCGACCGCAGCGAGTACAAGCGGCGCCAGGCCCCGCCCGGGGTCCGGGTGTCGCCCAAGGCCTTCGGCAAGGATCGCCGGTTACCGATCACCAACGGATGGACGGGCTGATGATCAAGCGGGAGCAGGCTTCCAACCGCGTCACCGTCGTGCAATTCGACCACGGGCGGGTCAGCGCCCTCGACCTCGAGTTCCTGCTCGCCCTCCGGGCGGAGCTGGCCGATCTGGCCGGGGGCGACTCCGCCCTGGTGCTCACCGGGACGGGATCCGCCTTCTCGGCCGGCGTCGACCTCTTCCAGATCCTCGACGGCGGCGCCGACTACGTCGCCCAGTTCATCCCGGCCCTCGTCGGCGTCTTCGACGATCTCTTCGGGTACCAGCGGCCGGTGGTGGCGGCCGTCAACGGCCATGCCATCGCCGGCGGCTGCGTGCTCGTCGCCTGCGCCGATCACCGCCTCATGGCCGAGGGCCGGGGCCGGATCGGCGTTCCCGAACAGCTGGTCGGCGTGGCCTTCCCGGCCATCGCCCTGGCCGCGGTCCGCTACGCCACGGGCGACGTCGGCGTGGCCGACCTCGTCAACTCCGGCGGAACCCACCTGCCCGACGAGGCGCTGCGGCGGGGCCTCGTCGACGAGGTCGTGCCGGCGGCGGAGCTCCTCGACCGCGCCATCGCCAAGGCCGAGCAGTTGGCCGCCATCCCGAACGGCACCTTCGTCCACACCAAGCGGTCGCTCCGGGACCGGTACTGGACGGAGGTCGAGACCACCGGCCGCCAGCGCGACGCCGAGATGCTCGAGGTCTGGAAGTCGCCGGCGACCATGGCGGCCATCTCCGACTACGTGCAGAAGACCCTCGGGAAATAGCCATGGCCGACCCGTCCGCCCCCCGCTCCCCGTTCGCCCCCTGGGACCGGCGCGAGCTGCCCGGGCTGTTCACGGTGGAGGAGTCGGCCCGCCGGGTCGGCCACTACGCCTGGATCGAGATGCGCCTCTTCGAGGCCCTGGGCGGGTGGGTGGCGACGGTCCCGGAGCTCGACGTGAAGACGACGCTCGGCCGGCATTGCTATCACCACGCCTGGCACGCCGAGCTGTGGCACAAGCGCCTCCCCGAGCTGCGGGAGATGCGCCCCGACCGGCTGATCCGGGCCCCCAACGCCCATCTGGAGGCGTTCGTCGCCGCCCTCACCGAGCCCGAGGCCCCCGACCTCACGATCGAGAAGCTGGTCGGGGTCTTCCGGGTGCTGCTGCCCCGCAAGATCGCCGCCTACAGCTATCACCTCGCCGCCACCAGCCGGATCACCGATGCCCCGACGATCCGCTCTCTCGGGTTCATCCTCGACGACGAGCAGACCGACTGGCAGGAGGGGGAGATGCTGCTGCAGGCGCTGATCGAGACCGACGAGGAGGTGGCCCGGGCCGCCCGGCGGCAGTCGGAGCTCGAGGTCCTGATCACGCGGGCAGGCGGCATCGCCGGCCCCGGTAGCCTCGGGCCGAGTTCGACGTCATCGGGCCCGACCTCATCGGGCCCGACGTCACAGACTGTGGGGGCCGCATCATGAGGAAAAGCTTCCCGGCCGAGGATCTCGCCCGGGACGGTCGCTTCCGCCGGGCCCGGACGGAGGACCGGTTCGAGGATCCCCGCAACGAGTTCCTCCCGCCCGGCCGGCGGGCCGGCAAGCTCACGCCTGACCGGTCCGACGCCGCCCACGCCGCCCGCCAACTCATGCACGGCATCTTCGTCGGCGAGATCCAGGCGCTGGAAGGTGCTGGCCGGACGGTGTGGGACTTCGACGACGACGAGGCTCCGTTCGCCCTCAAGCTCGACATGGCCCGGCAGTGCTGGGACGAGGCCCGCCACACCGAGATGTCCGTGAAGCTGGGCGAGTGGATGGGCACCGAGGTCGGCGAGTTCGCCGAGACCGCCTTCCTCTACCAGGCGGCCTGCAACCCCGATCCCGTCCTGCGGCTGACCGGCGTCAACCGGGCGCTCGAGGGCCTGGCCATCGACGTGTTCAACACCATGCGGGAGTTCGGCGAGGCCTGCAGCGACCCGGTCCTGTCCTTCTGCGAGGACTGGATGCTGGCCGACGAGGTCACGCACGTGAAGATGGGCTCCGACTGGCTGCGCCGGCTGACGGAGAACGACCCTGAGCGGCGGGAGCGGGCCCTCGAGTTCCAGCGGGTGGTGGACAAGCTGTTCAGCTTCCGGGGGTTCCGGGGCGAGGCCGACGACAGCCCGATCCAACTGGCCCGGACGTTCCGGCGGATGGCCGGGTTCGGTGACACCGAGATCGACACGATCGCCGCCGACGCGGAGGCCGGCTCCGACCCGGAAGGGTGGCGGGCGCCGGTCGGATGATCGTCACTGTCGACCCCCCCGCTTTCGCCCTCGTGGACTTCGACGCCGGGCGGATCGCGGCGCTGGCGGCCGACGTCGCGGCGCTCGTAGGGGTACCCGACGATCTCGCGGTCGGCATCGACGTGGACGAGAAGAACCCCTTCGGCAAGGCCTGGGCCCTGGTGGACGGCCGGTCGGTGACGCTGTCGGTCGAGGGCGGCGCGTTCGAGGACCCGCAACGGCTCCGGCAGTTCTCCGAGGCGGGCACCCGGCTGGTGCTCGGGCGGCTGCTGTTCCGGGTCGCCGACCGGTTCGACCCGGCCTTCGGTGATCCCCCGGCCGATGTCGATCTCACCAAGGCCGAGCACGCCGCCTGGGACGCCTACTCGCTCGGCCGCTACGCCCGCCGGGCCGGGGCCGACGGCGGGCGGGAGCGGCGCCGCTACGCCTTCCGGATCCGCCACGGTTTCAACGACGCCGCCGATCGGGCCTTCGACCAGCTCTGGGACGGCTCCGACCTGACCTGGGTCGATCTCAGGAGGATCTGCTCCCTTTAGGTGAGGTCGTGGGCGCTGATCGCCTCGAACAGCCCGAGGTCCGGGGGACCGGCCAGGAGGGGGAGGGCGGCGGTGGCCATCTCCTCGGTGACCGGCGCGGCCAGGTGGTCCCGCTGATGGTCGGGGGTCTCCCACTTCTCGTAGACGAGGAACCGCCCCGGGGTGGTGAGGGAGACCACGAGGTCGATATTGCGGCAGCCCGGGCCCGTCCGGCTCACCACGACGTAGCGGGCCAGCACGGCGCCGAGGGCCGCCTCGGCGCCCGGCCGGGCGTCGAACGTCCCGACGACCACTGCAAGTGCGACTTCACTCACTGAGGGTGCGAAACCGTGGTTGACATGATCCTGTAACGCCGTTCCGTGGGCCCGGGGGCAGGAGATGTCCGGATTGTGCCGAAATTGCGACTAGATCGACAGCACTGTCGTATTTCGGCCGGAGCCCCGTCAGGGGGAGGCGGGGTCACCGGGGTCGCGGCGGAGACGGATCGCACATGAATTCGGCGGAACGAACCGGGAGTCTTGACCGGCCCGGTATCGTATTGATCAAGGTGGTGTTGGATGCTGGGTGGCAATGCCAAGCCCACGCGCGCTCCACGCGAAACCCGGAAAAGGACATCCGTGGCCAAGGAACGGGTCGAGCGGGACGAGGAAGATCT
>JAUZEY010000115.1 GCA_030838785.1 Actinomycetota bacterium
CTCACCGACGAGATCCGCACGGTGATCGCCGCCCAGGCCGCCCTCCTCGTCCTCGGGCTCGACTTCGACTGGTACCGGGCCGTCCAGGCCATCGTCGTCCATCCCTCGACCGTCATGTCGCACGAGCCGCGCCCCGGGCCGGCCGGCACCATGGAAGACGGGCCCTTCCCCCTCCTCGGCCTGGCCGACAGCAACTACGGCCCCGTCCTGATCGCCTGGGACGAGGCGAGGGCCAACGCCCGCCATCCGGAATGGGGCCACGACGTCGTCCTCCACGAGTTCGCCCACAAGCTCGACATGCTCAACGACGTGATCAACGGCACCCCGCCCCTCCACCGCCGGGAGGACGGCGTCCGCTGGTACGAGGTCTGCACCCGGGAGCTGGCCCTCCTCCGGTCCGGGGAGGGGTGGCCCCTGCGGGACTACGGGGGGACGGACCCCGCCGAGTTCTTCGCCGTCGCCACCGAGGCCTTCTTCGACCTGCCCCTCGAGCTCGAGGCGACCAAACCGGAGCTGTACCGGGTCCTGCATGACTTCTACCGCCAGGACACGGCGGCCCGGGCCCGTCGAGCGGCGGGCCCGGAAGTGGGCCATTAGCCTGCGGGTATGGACACCTCCGAGTACCTCGACGCGGTGATGGAGAACGCCGCCCTGTTCGTGGAGGCCGCCCGCCGGGCCGGCCTCGACACACCCGTCCCCACCTGCCCGAAGTGGAACGTCGGCGGGCTCGCCACCCACCAGGGTCGGGTCTTCCGCTGGGCGAGCGCCCTCGTGGCGACCGGCTCCCAGGAGTTCATCCATCCGAAGACGCTGGAAGAAATCGGCGAGGGCGAGGATCCGCTCCTGTGGGTCGTGACGGGCGCCGAGGATCTCCTCCGCGTCCTCGAGGGGGCCAATCCCGACGCGCTGGTCTGGAACTGGTTCGTGGGCGGCCCGGCCCCGGCGCAGTTCTGGTTCCGGCGGATGGCCCACGAGAGCGTCGTGCACCGGGCTGACGCCGAAGCCGCCGCCGGGCTGGAGAGCCACGTGGAGCCGGCGGAGCTGGCGGCGGACGGGATCGACGAGTTCCTCCACTTCCTGCCCGTCCGCACCAAGGACGAGGGCTTCAAGACACCGAGCGGGAGCTACCACTTCCACACCACCGACGTCGAGGGGGAGTGGCTGGTCAACTTCCACGCCCAGGGAGTCTCGGTGCGCCGGGAGCACGCCAAGGCCGACGTGGCCGTGCGGGGCCCCGCCTCGGCCCTCGAGCTGTTCCTCTACAACCGGCGCGGCCCCGACGGGCTCGAAGTGTTCGGCGACGAGGCCAAGGCCGCGGCCTGGACGGAGAAAGTCCGGTTCTGATGGGCTTCTACGACGAGGTCCTGCGGGAGCTGCTCGTCGCCATGGGCGCGGCGCTGTTCCTGGGCAACCTCATGGCCCTCCTCCGTCGGCGGGCGCCCGCCCCCGCCGCCGAAGCCACGGACTCCGACGACGGGCACACCCTGCAGCAGGCGCCGCTGGCCCGAACGGTCACCTACCTGCTGATCGGGTTCATCGTTGCCCTGTGGGGCGTCGCCTCGCTCGTCGCCGGCTGACGGCGCACGCGCCGAGGGGCCATCCGGAAGCCCGGATGGCCCCTCGCACGCCGGAAGGAGGAGAGAGAAGACCGAGTTGAGGGGAGGCGCCACCGCCGACCAACTCGGACGTATGTTTCGCAGTCCGCCCGGTCCGCTCCTGTGCCAACCGGCAAAGGGGGCAAGGCGCGGAAATGCCCCTAGGCTCGCGAATCTGTCGCCGCCAGGTGCTGGCGCAGCACGTAGGGCAGGATCCCGCCGTGGCGGAGGTACTCCGCCTCCATCGGTGTGTCGATACGGAGCACCACCTCGAACGGGCGCCCGTCCGCCTTCAGGGTGAGCCGCCGCCCGATGAGCGACTTGGCGTCGGCGCCGGCCAGGCCGGCCACGCCCATCGTCTCCTCCCCGGTGAGCCCCAGCGAGTCGACCGAGTCGCCCTCGGAGAACTGGAGCGGCAGGACCCCCATCCCGATGAGGTTGGAGCGGTGGATCCGCTCGAAGCTCTCGGCCAGGACGGCCCGCACGCCCAGGAGCTTCGTTCCCTTGGCGGCCCAGTCCCGCGACGACCCCGATCCGTACTCCTTGCCGGCCAGGATCACCAGCGGCACTCCCTCGGCGGCGTAGCGCATGGCGGCGTCGTAGATGGGCAGGGTCTCGCCGTCGGGCAGGTGGCGGGTGACCCCGCCCTCGGTGCCGGGGGCCAGCCGGTTGCGGATGCGGCGGTTGGCGAACGTGCCCCGGATCATGACCTCGTGGTTCCCCCGGCGGGCGCCGTAGGAGTTGAAGTCGGCCGGTTCGACGCCGTGCTCGACCAGCCAGCGCCCGGCCGGGCTGTCAGGGTGGATCGCCCCCGCCGGGGAGATGTGGTCGGTGGTGACGCTGTCGCCCAGCGCGGCCAGCACCCGGGCCCCGTCGATGTCGGAGAGGGGGGCGGGCTCCTCCGGCAGGTCCACGAAGTAGGGCGGCTGGCGCACGTAGGTCGACGGCGGGTCCCACTCGTAACGGTCGCCGGCGGGCGTGGGCAGATCCCGCCACCGCTCCTCGCCCTCGAACACCCGCCCGTAGGCGGTCCGGAACATGTCCGACTCCAGCGACGACTCCACGACCGCGGTGACTTCGGCCGACGTCGGCCAGACGTCGCGGAGGAAGACCGGTTCCCCGTCGGCGCCGGTGCCGAGCGGCTCGGAGAGGAGGTCGATGTCCATCGTCCCGGCCAGGGCGTAGGCCACCACGAGCGGCGGGGAGGCCAGGTAGTTCATGCGGACGTCGCCGTTGATGCGGCCCTCGAAGTTCCGGTTGCCCGACAGCACCGCCACGACGGCGAGACCGTTGTCGTTCACCGCCTTGGAGATCTCCGGCGGCAGCGGCCCGGAGTTGCCGATGCAGGTCGTGCAGCCGAACCCCACCAGGTTGAAGCGCAACGCGTCGAGGTAGGGGATGAGCCCGGCCCGCTCGTAGTAGTCCATGACCACCCGCGATCCCGGCGCCAGCGACGTCTTGACCCACGGCTTCGTGACGAGCCCCCGCTCGACGGCCTTCTTGGCCAGCAGCCCGGCGGCCACCATGACCTGCGGGTTCGACGTGTTGGTGCAACTGGTGATGGCGGCGATGGCGACGTGGCCGTGGTCGAGCTCGAAGGACTCTTCTCCCATGGTCACCGGCACGAGCCGCCGGGGTCGATCCGAGCTGGCTATGGCCACCGGCGTCGGCGGGGGGTCGGGCTTGCCGTCGGCCCCCCCGCCGTCCCCCGGCGGGTCGCTGGCCGGGAACGACTCGGCCACCGCCTCGTCGTGGCTGTCGGGCGCCGGCTCCGGCATGGCCTGGCCGAGGGCGGCCACGAACCGGCGCTTGGCCTCCCGCAGCGGCACCCGGTCCTGGGGACGGGCCGGCCCGGCCAGCGACGGCTCGATGCGGCCCAGGTCGAGCTCCAGGGTCTCGCTGAAGACCGGCTCCGCCGACGGGTCGTGCCACAGGCCCTGCTCCTTGGCGTAGGCCTCGACGAGACCTGTGACCTCCGCCGGCCGGCCGGTGAAGCGGAGGTAGCGGAGCGTCTCGCCGTCGATGGGGAAGATCGTGATGGTGGAGCCGTACTCCGGCGACATGTTGCCGATCGTGGCCCGGTTCTCCAGCGGCACGTTGGCCACACCCGGCCCGTAGAACTCGACGAACTTCCCCACCACACCGTGGCGGCGGAGCCGCTCGGTGACGGTCAGGACGAGGTCGGTGGCGGTCGCCCCCTCGGGCAGCTCGCCGACGAGGCGGAAGCCCACGACCGGGGGGATGAGCATGGAGATCGGCTGGCCCAGCATGGCCGCCTCGGCCTCGATGCCGCCGACGCCCCAGCCGACCACGCCCAGCCCGTTGACCATCGGGGTGTGGGAGTCGGTGCCGACCAGGGTGTCGGGGAACGCCGTGCCGTCCCGGACGGCGACGACGGTGGCCAGGTACTCGAGGTTGACCTGGTGGCAGATGCCCGTCGCCGGCGGGACGACCCGCAGCGTGTCGAACGCCTGCTGGCCCCAGCGGAGGAACTGGTAGCGCTCCCGGTTCCGCTCGAACTCCAGGGCGGAGTTGCGGACGATGGCGTCGGGAACACCGAACACGTCGACCGAGACGGAGTGGTCGATCACGAGGTCGGCGCCGATGCCGGGCTCGAGGCCCGACGGGTCGCCGCCCCGCTCGGCCACGGCGTCGCGCATGGCGGCCAGGTCGACGAGGGCCGGTACGCCGGTGAAGTCCTGCATCAGGACCCGGGCCGGCCGGAAGGCGATCTCCCGGTCGCCGGCCCCGGCCCCGGCCCACCCGGCCAGGCCCTCGATGTCGGCGGCGGTGACGGTCACGCCGTCCTCGTGGCGGAGCAGGTTCTCCAACAGGATCTTCAAGGAGTACGGGAGCCGCTCGACTCCGAAGGTCTCCCCGAGGGCGGCCAGCTGGAGGATCTCGTAGCGCCGGTCTCCGACCGTGATGGGGCCGCGGGCCCGGAAGGTGTTCACCCTTGCAGTCTGCCCACCCCGGGTTCATCAGCACCACTGGATCGTCCGGACCTAGCGCGAATCCTCCACGGCGGCGCAGGCGCAATCGAAGCAGGAGGCGACGGCGTCGGGATCGCCGGCCAGGAGTTTGACCCAGGCGTTCGACAGCCAGACCGGGGCGCCACAGTGGCGGCAGCACCCCACGGTCCAGCCCTCGCCCGGGCCCGGCTCGACCGAGACGTTTTCGGCGATGAGGCTGTGCAGCAGTCGTGCCTTCACCTCCCCTTAATTGGCGGGGGCCTCGGAGGACCCTCCACACGCGCCCCTCCGCCCAGCGCACTTGCTCCGAATGCGGCTTTGGACCACGCTGAACATGTAGTTTCACTGTAACTACTCTGGCGCCCCGCTGGCCGCCCGGCCGGTAGCCCGCTCTTCCCATCCGGGCCCGTTCGGGTTACACTCCTGTAGGAGTGTTCACCCCGGACGCTCCTCCGACACGCTGGGGGTCCCCTTATGTCTGTCCTGACGCGCCGCGCCCGTCCGCCGGCCCTGCAGTGGCTCGCCTCCGTCGCCCAGGGGTGGGCGGAGCAGCCCGATATCTGGCGCCGTCTCGTCCGGCCCGACGCCACCGGCCGGTGGGTCGAGCCGCTGGCTGTCAACGAGCGCTCCGAGGTCTGGCTCCAGGGCTGGCCGGCCGGCGAGCACGTCGAGCTCCACGACCACGGAGGTGCCTCGGGGGCGCTGTGCGTGGTGGCCGGCCAGCTGGTCGAAACGTGGGCCACCGGTCTCTCCGCCATGCGGCTGCGCCAGCGGCGCCTTGACCGGGGGGCCGTGGCGGCCTTCGGGCCCGAGCACGTGCACGACGTCGTCAACGCCGGCCGCACGCAGGCGCTGACCATCCAGGTCTACACGCCCCGGCTCGTGTCCATGACGTTCTACGGCTTCCGCCGGGGTCGGGGCCTCGATCCGGTGCGGACCGAGCTCTCCGACCACCCCGTCGTGGCTCCCGGGCTCCTGGTCAGGCGCTGACCGGCACCGACAGTGCCACGGTGAACCCCTTGGCCGCGCTGCCGGTCACCGTGCCCAACTGGTGGCTGTACCCGTCGCCGAACACGTTGTCGGTGGCCAGCGTGACCCGGGAGAGGTTGCTCAGGCTCGAGCTGTAGCCGTCGGTGGCGAAGACGAGCCGGCAGGCGTCCTCCGGCAAGGCGATCTGCGACGTGGCGATCTTGCCCGAGGCCGACGTCGCCTTGGACACGCTGGGGTAGACCTCGAAGTGGATGTGGGGCCAGCGTCCGGAGTAGCAGGCCGGGAAGATGCTCTGGAACTTGACCCGGCCGTTCTTGTCGGTGCTCTGCACCCCTCGCAGATAGTTCTGGTCGGTCACGCCTTTGCCGTACAACGAGTACAGCCCGTCCTGGTTGCAGTGCCAGACGTACACGGCGGCGTTGCTGAGGGCGGCGCAGTTCTTGTTCTTGTTCAGGATCGTGAGGTTGATCGTGAGCGGCACCCCCGCGGCCGTGCCCGTCGAGGCCGTGAAGCTGGAGCGGATGTCGCTCCGGACGATGCCGCTCTGGCGCAGGGCGTTGGGCCCGTTGGTCCCGTCGGCAGGGTAGGGGCCGCCCGTCTCCTCGGGGATGGCGCTGCTGCAGTCGGCGGCCGACCCGGTGCTCCCCGCCGACCCGACGGCCGTCGTGGCCGTGGTCGAGGCGCCGGTACCGGACGTCGTCGCGGTCGACGACGACGTTCCCGCCGACTCGTGGGTCCTGCTCCCGGCGCAGCCCGCCAGCGTCAGGAGCCCGGCGCCGGCCAGGAGCTTGAGCGCCCTTCGCCGCCCCAGGAGCGTCTCCAGGTCGAAGCCCAGCCCGCGGTCGTGAAGGTCTTCCTCGTGCGCCATCGCCGCCCCGCCTCCCGTGTGTGCCCGGCCCGCCGAGGGCCGGACGGGAGGCTACCCACCCCCCGGAACGGCCATGCCAGGATGGCGCGCATGGATCAACCCGACCCCGAGATGGTCGACGCCGTCCTCAGCCTCGCCATCGCCGCCGGCGCCGGCGACGAGGAGGCCGTCGAGGTGTTCCTCCGGACGTTCGAACTGGCCGACCTCGCCTTCACCGCCGCCGGCGTCATCTGGCGGATGGCCACCGCCCTCGGCCAGATGGTCGACCCCCCACGGTCGGCGCCCCAGATGCTCCACGTGTTCGCCCAGGCCATGCGGGAGACCGGCGATGAGTTCGGAGGCGCCGGCTCGCGCTGAGGACAGCCCGGGAAAGCTGAGGACAGCCCGGGAAGCTGAGGGCGGCCCGACCTCCCCGGAAACAGGATCGTCACGGGCGAGCAGGAGTTCTGCCCGAAGAGGGCGTATTTCACGTGAGTTACCCCCTGGGCCGCTTCTCTCCGCCTGTGCCGAACGGAGTGTCATGTACCTTTCACCCCCCTCCCGCCTCCGGCGTGGAGTCATCGCGCTCGTCGTGCTCGTTGCCACGGCGCTGACACCGCTCCTCACTTCGAGCGGCGCCGCGCCGGCGGCCGCCGCCTCCAGCCCGTCCCCCGGCTACTGGATGGTCGCCTCCGACGGCGGCATCTTCAACTACGGCGGGGCGCGGTTCTTCGGGTCGACGGGCGCGATCAAGCTGAACATGCCGATCGTCGGCATGGCGGCCACCCCGTCCGGCAACGGCTACTGGCTGGTGGCGTCGGACGGAGGCATCTTCTCCTTCGGTGACGCCGGCTTCTTCGGCTCGACCGGGGCCATCAAGCTCAACAAGCCGATCGTCGGGATGGCCTCGACGCCGTCGGGCAAGGGTTACTGGCTGGTGGCGTCGGACGGCGGTGTCTTCGCCTTCGGTGACGCCGGCTTCGTCGGCTCCACCGGGTCGATCAAGCTCAACAAGCCGATCACCGGGATGTCGCCGTCGGCCACCGGCCACGGCTACCGGATGGTGGCGACCGACGGCGGCATCTTCAGCTTCGGCGACGCCCCCTTCTTCGGCTCGACCGGTGGCACGGCGCTGGCCAAGCCGATCTCCGGCATGGCCCCGACGCCGTCGGGCAAGGGCTACTGGATCGTCGGCTCCGACGGGAAGATCTTCCCCTTCGGTGACGCCGCCGCCCTCGGCTCCGCCTCGGCGCTGCACTCCGTGGCCGCCGTCGCCCCGACCTCGAGCGGCGCCGGCTACTGGGCGGTCGGCGCCGACGGCGCCCTGGCCACCTTCGGCGACGCCGCCGACCTCGGCCACCCGTCCGGCACCCTGACCCGCCCCATCGTCGGCATGGCCGTGCTGCCCGCGGCAGCGGCGGGGACGGTTGGCGCTCCCACCACGGGCGTGACCGACCCTGTGACCGGCGGCACCCTGCCCTCGACCGACACCACGTCGACCACGGCGCCCCAGGCGGTGAGCTCGAGGGAGTTCGCCTCCCTCCCCATCGCCGGCACGTACGGGACGCCGCCGCAGCTGATCGTCGACCCCAGCCACCCGGCCCGGCACATCTGCGAGCCGTGGGGCGCCGACGCGCAGCCCAACCACCCCTGCCTGCCCGCCAACCTGTCGAACTACCAGTACCCGGAGGAGATCCGGTCGATGATCCTGGTCGGCAACCGGCTCTTCATCGGCGGCTTCTTCCACCACCTGGTCGACTCCGCCACCCCGGCGCCCGGGAAGCCGGGCTACGCCGACGCCGCCTTCCTGGCCGAGCTCGACGCCAACACCGGCAAGCCCATCCCGGGCTCGACCTTCGCCGCCAACGCCCATCCCGACCTGACGGTCGAGGCGATCGCCGCCTCGCCCGACGGGAAGCGTCTCTACATCGGTGGCCGCTTCCTCAACGTCAACGGCAAGTCGGCGAAGCGGATCGCCGCCCTCGACCTGGCCACCGGGCTCATCGATCCGACCTTCAACCCGCCCGTCCCCAACGACTCCGTGCACTCGATCGAGGCGGTCGGCGACAGGGTCTACATCGGCGGGTCGTTCAGCGACATCGACGGCGACACGCGCTACGCCACCGTCGCTGCCCTCAACGCCGCCGACGGCAGCCAGATCAAGAGCTTCGTGGCTCCGCCGACCTTCGGCTCGCTCGCCGGGCGCCAGGGGCAGGGCTCCAACACCCCTGGCGTCGCCTACGACCTCGTCGTTCCGGCCGGCGGCCAGTACATCGTCGTCGGCGGTGACTTCCTCCACACCGGCGCCCCTTCGGCGACCCTCTACGACGCCCACGCCGGCCTCATCGTCCTCAACGCCGCCGACGGGAGTCTGGCCACCTGGCGCCCGCACAACGACCGGCCCGTCTTCGAGCTCGACAACTCGCCCGACGGGAAGACCATCTACGCCGCCGAGGGCGGAGCGGGTGGCGCACTGGCCGTCTTCGCGGTGGGCCAGGACGAGCCCACCTCGGTGAACCACGTGGACGGCGACGCCCTCGGGGTGGCCGTGGCCGGCGATCGGGTCTACCTCGGCGGCCACTTCGACGTCGGCGAGCCGAACCCGTACGACATCTGCATCCACACCTCCCCGAGCCGTTGTGGCAACTCGCCGGACCACACGCCTCACCGGCACCTCATCGCCTACGACCTGAGCAACTGCAGGGTCTACGCCCCGCCGCCCGGCTCCAACATGCCCGTCACCCCGCCGTCGTGCATGGCCGACCCGAAGTTCACCGCCCAGGCCGACACGGCCGAGGGCCCGTCGCACATGCTGGCCGGACCGAACTTCCTCTACGTCGGAGGCAACTTCAAGAACACGCTCGACAAATACGCACCCGACGGGGGCAAGCCGACCTTCCATCCCGGCTTCGCCATGTTCCCGGCGCTGTAACAGCAAGCCGTACCTCGAGTGGGCCGCAGGGGAGGCAGGTGAGGCTCCCGAACGCCGCCGGGCCGGTGACGGCCCGGCGGCGCTCGCCTATTCTGAGGGCCCGAGGGAGCGGGCGAAGACGAGGGCGCAATGGGTCTGCTGCGGGGGCCGCACCGACACCGGCTGTTCGTCGCGCTCCTCGTCGTCGCGGCACTGGGCCTGCCGGCGGCGGCGCGGGGTGTCCCGCCGACGGCGGTCGGGCCCGGGCCCGTCACCGGCTTCACCGTTCGGGGCAACACGGTCGACCTCGTGGCGCTGACGTCGCGGGTCCAGCTCGTCTTCTACACCGACGACGTGTTCCGGATCTGGATGGCACCCGACGGCGCCTTCACCGACCCGGCCAACGCGCCGCCCGACCGGGAGGGCGCACCCTCCGCCGACGTCGTGGTCAAGCACGACTACCCCGGGGTGAGCCCCCGGGTGACCGACGCCGGCGCCTACTACCTGCTCCAGACCCGGTCGCTGGCGCTGCGGGCCTACAAGGCCCGGCTGCGCTTCGCCCTGTACCAGTCCGACGACTCGTCGCTGATCTGGGAGGAGGCCGTCGGCCCCACCTGGGACGGGACCAGGACGACGCAGGTGCTGTCCCGGGGGGCCAAGGAGCAGTTCTTCGGCGGGGGCATGCAGAACGGCCGCTTCTCCCACCGGGAGCAGACCATCAAGGTGGCGGTCAGCTACGACTGGGGCGACGGCGGGAGCCCGAACTCCGTTCCCTTCTACGTCAGCACCGCCGGCTACGGCGTTCTGCGCAACACGCTGGCGCCGGGCTCGTACTCCTTCGGCACCCCGGTGCTCACCAGCCACGAGGAGCACCGCTTCGACGCCTACTACTTCGTGGGCGACATGAAGCACGTGATCGACCGCTACACCGAGCTCACCGGCCGGCCGTTCATGCCGCCCATCTACGGGCTGGAGATGGGCGACGCCGACTGCTACCTGCACAGCCCCCGTCACGGGGAGCTGCACACGACCGACGCCCTGGCCGTCGCCGACGACTACAGGCGCCGCCAGATCCCGCTCGGCTGGATGCTCGTCAACGACGGCTACAGCTGCGGCTACGACGACCTCGACCAGGTCGCGGCCGGTCTCGACGCCCGCAACATGCAGCTCGGCCTGTGGACCTCGACCGGCCTCGGCAGTCAGCGGGCCGAGGTCCAGGCCGGCGTCCGGGTCCGCAAGCTCGACATCGGCTGGGTCGGGCCGGGCTACCGGGCGGCGCTCAGCGCCTGCGACGACGCCTACCGGGGCATGGAGCGCGACTCCGACAGCCGGGGCTTCGTCTGGCTGCCCGAAGGGTGGGCCGGCAGCCAGCGCTGCGGCGTGCACTGGAGCGGCGACCAGGCCGGCGGCTGGGAGAGCATCCACTGGCAGATCCCGACCTACGCCGGTTCCACGATGTCGGGCCAGGCCTACACCACCAGCGACCTTGACGGGATCTTCAAGGGGAGCGCGCAGACCTATCTGCGGGACCTGGAGTGGAAGACGTTCCTGCCGACGGGCATGGCGATGAACGGCTGGTCGGACCGGCACAAGCGGCCGTGGCGCGACGGCGAGCCTTTCACCTCGGCGAACCGCCGCTGGTTCCAGCTGCGGGAGCGGCTCCTGCCCTACCAGTACACCTACGCCGCCCGGGCCCACCGCGACGGCGTAGGCGCCGTCCGCCCGCTGGTGCTCGACTATCCCGATGACCCGAAGACGTGGGGCGACGGGGCGAAGTACGAGTTCCTCTCCGGCGACGCCTTCCTGGTCGCTCCGGTCTTCACCGACACGACCGTCCGGGACGGCATCCACCTTCCGGCCGGCACCTGGACCGACTACTGGTCGGGGCAGGCCTACGTCGGCCCCATCACCCTCAACGACTATCCCGCCCCGCCCGACAAGCTGCCGCTGTTCGTGAAGGGCGGGTCCATCATCCCGATGTGGCCCGAGGGCACGCTGTCCTGGCGGACCCGCGACCGCAGCGAGCTCGACCTCGACGTCTATCCCCGGGACGACGGCACGTTCACCCTCTACGAGGACGACGGCGTCAGCCGCGCCTACGCCCGGGGCGACTACGCCGAGCAGACCTTCACCACTACCCGGACCAGGAGCGGGATCGCGGTCGCGCTCGGCCCCAACGTGGGGACCTACGCCGGGAAGGCCGACCGCCGCCGCTACCGCCTCACCGTCCACGACCTGGGCCTGACGACGCAGGTGACGGCCGGCGACACCGTCCTACCCCGTTACGACAACGCCGCCGACTACGCCGCCGCCGCCACCGGCTGGTACCGCGACCCCGCCCGGGCCGGAATCACCGACGTGAAGCTCCCCCCGCTCGCGGCCGCCGCCTCGACGACGGTCCGCTTCACGAACGATCAATAACTGTCGACTTCGACAATGGCGTCGGCAAAGGCCTGCGGTGCCTCCTGAGGCAGATTGTGACCGGCGCCGTCGATGATCCGGTGCGTGTATTCGCCCGAGAACTTGGTTCGGTAGGCGGCTCCGTCGGTGGCCGGGGTCACGCCGTCGGAGGCGCCATCGAGGGTGATCGTGGGCACGGCGATGACGGGACCCGCGCCGAGGCGCCGTTCCAGATCCTCATACCGTGGGTCGCCCTCGACCACGCCCAACCGCCAGCGGTAGTTGTGGATCGCGATGCTGACGTAATCAGGGTTGTCGAAGGACGCCGCCGTCCGATCGAAGGTGGCATCGTCGAAATCCCATCTCGGGGAATTGACCCTCCAGACGAGCTTGGCCAGATCGTGTCGGGTCGCCTCCAGGCCCGGCTCGCCGTTCCCGGTCACGAAGTAGTACTGGTACCACCATCCCCACTCGACCAGTGGGGGCAAGGGCCGTCGGTAGCTCGTCCGGTCGTTGATCAGATAGCCGCCGACCGAGACCATTGCCTTGCACCGCTGCGGCCAGAGCGCGGCGATGATGTTGGCCGTACGGGCTCCCCAGTCGTGCCCGGCCAGGATCGCCTGGTCGATCTCGAGGGCGTCCATCAGGGCCACGATGTCGTGAGCGAACACCGCCTGCTCGCCGTTCCGGAAGGTGTCGTCGGTCAGAAACCGCGTCGTACCGTGGCCCCGCAGATGGGGGACGATCACCCGGTACCCCGCCGCGCCCAACCAGGGGGCGACGTCCACGTAGCTGTGGATGTCATAGGGCCAGCCGTGCAGGAGTATGACGACGGGGCCATCGGGGGGACCGGCTTCGGCGTATCCGACGTCCAGGACACCGGCATGGATCTGTTTCAGCGAGCTGAATGACGCGTTGGCGGGGGACTTCTTCGTGTTAGCCGCGGTCAGCTGCACTTGATTCCCTCTTTCCATCGATCGTCTTGATCCGTGCCGGAGGATGTCCCTCCTCGACGAGGAGGTCGGTGACGCGATCGACGAACCCGCTGGGACCGCAGACGTAGCAGACGGGTTCGAATTCGGGAGGCCACAGGGCGTCGGCCACCATGGTCCGGTCGGGCCGTCCCGGTTGGCGCAGCCACCCGGGCGGGACGCGCCGGCTGTAGGCATAGGTGAGCTCGAGACCGGTGCCGGGCGCGGAGTGCCGTTCGAGTTCGCGGGCGAAAATCACGTCCGCCGGTCCCCGGGTGGCGTACAGCAGTCGAAACGGGACCCGCCTGGCCAGCCGGGCCCGGGTGCGGATCATCGCCATCAGCGGAACGATCCCTGACCCGCCGGCGGCCAGCACCACCGGCGCGGGGTCATCCGGAGCCCAGACGAAGTCCCGCCCGAGGGGTCCCCGGACCTCGAATCGGTCTCCCGGCTCGGCGACGTCGACCAGGTGCTCCGACAGCTCGTCTCCGGGCGTTCGCTGCACGGTCAGTTCCAGCCGGGAATCCCCTGCCGCCGAGGCGATCGAAAAGCTGCGCACGGCCCGGGAGCCGTCCTCAGCGGTGAGTCGGAGGTCGAGGCGCTGCCCGGCCAGGTGCCCGGGCCAGTCCGGGATGTCGAGGCCCAGGGTGCGAGCCGAGTCCGTCTCGGGACGGGCCGCCACCACCTGGCACTGGAGCCACATCGGTCGCTCCGGGGTAGCGCTTCCTCGCCGGGACGATGTGGCCTGGTGGGGAGGCATGATCCGACTCTGCGCCTCCGGGGCGGGGTTGTCCTTGTGCACCCCGGATGAATCGGGACGCCGGTCTCGGCTCATGGGGCCAACCCGGGGTGGCCCGCCGCCGCTGGCCGCACGTCGGCGGCCGTTCGGCGCAGGGTGCGGGTGGCGCGACTGTCAGTTCAGACGGCCGAGCCCCTTGAGAACCTGCCACGCTCGGGCGGCCAACTGGAGGTTGAAGCGTGTCGGCGGATCGGACAAGTCGCATCCGGCGATGTCGCGAATGCGCTGCAGGCGGTACTTGAGCGTGTTGCGGTGCACATTCAGCGCCTCGCAGGTGCCGGCATGGCTGCCTCCGCATTCCAGGAACTGGAAGAGGGTCTCGACCAGGTTCGAGTTCTTCTTCATGTCGTAGTCGAGGAGGGCACCGAGCTGGTCGGTCATGAAGCTCTCCACGCCGGTGAAGTCGTCGACGTTGGAGAGGATTCTGAAGATCCCGAGATCCTCCCAGGTGACCAGGTCGGGGGCGGCGGCGTTGGTCTGCAGCCTCGCCGCCAGCTGCGCCTCCCGATGCGAGCGGGGAATCTCGGACGGCCGCTGACAGGGGCTGCCGACCGACACGCGACATCGTCCGCTCCGGAGTTCGGTCAGCAGGGCCTCCCGGAGGGCATTCCAGTTCAGCTCCGCCGGGCAGAGGATCGTCACCGAGTCGCCTCGGCCGACCAGCAGCGACCCCGCTCCCATCTCGCGGGCCACCCGGATCACGAGGTGCAGGAACCCGTCGTCCGTGTGCGAGCCGGCGTGCCCGTGAACGACGACGACGCGGTGTGAGCGCTCCAGGTCGAGCCCCAGGGCATGGGCCCGCTGGACCACCGCCTCGTCGTCGTCCGTGCCGGCGAGGAGCTCCTCCACCAGGTCCCGTCCCATACGCAACTCCGCTTCGGCGGTGCTGGCCAGCCGGGCCAGCTCCATGGCCAGCACCGTGGCGGCGTGCTTCAGGGCGACCAGCTCGAACCTGCCGACTCGGCCGCCGGGGTCGAAGAGAGCCAGGGTCCCGACGACGTCGGCCCGGGGGGAGGCGAGGCCGACAACCCAATCGCCATGGCGGCCCACCCCACCCTCGGCGGCCAGTTCCCGCAGCAGGCGCTCCCGGACGGAAGCCTCCGGCTTGGGGCAGGGTCCCGACCGCTCGGCCGGGGCGCACGCCCGAAGGTTGCCGTAGCGATCCTCGATGGCGACGGGGAACCCGGTCAGGTCGTGCAGGGTCTGGGCCAGCGCCTGACGTCCCCGGCCCGAGCTGGCCACCTCGTCGACGCGGGCGTGGATCTCCATCATCCGGTGGACGTCGGCCAGGCTGCGCCCGAGGGCCTCGTTGATGGAGGACAGCTCGGCGGCGGCGTCCCGGCCTCGGCTGACCGCCTGGGCGTTGGTGAGCGCGGCCCCGGTCTGCTCGGCGAGGAGCTGCAGGAGAAACTGCTCCTCGGGGCTCGGTTCCCGGCCGGCGAGGACGACCAGGAACCCGACACCCTCGTGGACGCCGCGCAGCAAGAAGGCGAAGGCCCAGATCGCCGTGGCGACGGTCAGGCGGCCGCCGCCCTGGCCGAGGGTCGCCAGCTGGGGTTCCAACGCCGAGCGCAGCCGCCGGTCGTGCTCCAGGCGCCGGGACCGCAACGTCCAGCCGCCGGCGTCGGCGGCGTAGATCCCGGCCGCCTCGCAGTCGGGGACCAGGGCCGGGATCGACGTGGTGGCGAAATGGAGGATCTGCTCGTCGGCGCTCTCGCTCATGAGCATCGACAGGGCCAGGATGCGGTGGAGCCCGGCGGCGTGCTCCCGGGAGATGGCGCCCGATGCCGACGGCACCTGGACGTTCGTGATCAGCCTCCCCTCCGAGCGCCCGAGCATTGCGGCTACCGGAGTGTCGCGGCCCGGCGGGCCCAGCCGGTCATGCCCAGCGCTTCGAACTGCCGGCGGGCGGCGTCCAGCCCCGGCGGGACCGAGGCCCCGTCGCCGGGCCCCATCCGGCGGGCGGCCATCAGCGCCTCGTCGTGGTCGACGAGGGCCAGGAGGGTGGCGGCGTGCTGGGTCTGGAGGACGCCCCGGGCCTGCTCCCACCACTGACGGGCCTCGTCGTCGCGGCCCCCCACGGCGCACAGACGGCCGAGGGCGAGACGGCCGTCGACCATGCCGCACCGGAAGTCCGGGGCGATGACCTTCTCCCGCAGTGTCCGCTCGACCACTTGGGCCGCATCGGTCCGCTGGAGGACCCAAAGGGTCTCGGCGGCATGGCAGGCGGTGAAGATGAAGTTGACCCCCCACGCCGGGGACCGCTCCAACCAGGGCACCAGGAGGGCCAGGGAGTCCAGGGCGTCCCGGTCGTGACCGAGGTGGGCGTCGGCCCGGGCCGCCAGCGCCAGGAGGGACCCATCGGCCCAGGTCAGGGCGGGGTCACCGGCGGCGAGGAGGGGGCCGACGGTGGAGGCGACCTCCTCCCAGCGCTCCCCGAGGGCGCCGGCCAGGCAGTCCTCGGCGTAGATGACGGGAAACACCGGGACGCCGAGGCGGGTCGAGAGGCCCTGCGCCCTTTCCAGGGAGGCGTCCGCCTCGGGGAGTTGCCCGAGGGTCGACTGGCAGATGGCCATCCCCGCATAGGCCCGGGCGGCGCGGGCCAGGCGGCCGAGGGCCTCGGCTTCCTTCGCCTCGGCCTCCAGCAGGGGGAGGCAGGCGGCATATTCCCCGGCGTAGTTCATCAGGATCAGCAGGTTGGTGCTGGTCAGGGCTTCCTGGCGGTGGTCGAACACCGCCTCCATCGGCGACGGGCCGAGCGGGTCCAGCCGGGCGGCCCGCAGGATCCGGGCCGATTCCCGCCGCTCCGGGCTGTCGACCGGGATGCCGGGATACCGACGGTCCTCGGCTTCGCGCCGCTGGCAGTCGAAGGCGAGCATGCGAGCCCAGGCGATGTCCCGGGGGGCGGCATCGGTGAGCCCCCGCTGGGCGAACGACACCAGGGGCCCGTGGGTCCCGGCGTACTCGAGGCCTCGCCGGGCCAACTCCCACGACGGCACCGTCCCTCCGGCCATGGTGCCGACGTAAGCGGCCTCGGCCAGATACTCGGCGGCGGCCTGATCACCTTCGGCGGCGGCGATGGCGTTGCCCGCCTCCAGGGCCACCGGCACGGCCTCCTCGAAGCGGAGCGCCCAGGCCAGGGTGATGCCGAGGCGGCCGAGCAGGCGCGGCCGCCGCTCGTCGCTCGCCGGCAGTATTTCGAGAGCGATGCTCAGGAAGGCCGCCGCCTCGTCGAAGCCACCGGCCGCCTCCGCATGAGCGGCGGCGGCCAGGGCGGGATCCACGCCCCGCTCGGCGCCGGGGAGGGCGGCGCTGTGGTGGTACTGCGTGGCGATCTGGCTGGATTGGACCGGCGACGGCTGGGGCCCGTACGTCAGTTCCAGCACCTCGGCGGCGTGGCGGTGGAGCCGCATCCGTTCGGCGGATTTGAGCTCTTCGTACACGGTGTCGCGCACGAGGTCATGGGCGAACCGGGCCGCGCCCGGCGCCGCCGGCTGGAGCAGCCGGGCGGCCTGAGCCTGGTCGAGCGCGTGGCGGGCCTCGGTCTCGGGAAGGTCGGCCACCGCCGCGACCACGTCGAACTGAAAGGCGGCCTCGAAGGCGGAGGCGGCGGAGAGGAGCCGGTTGGCCGCATCCGACAGCCGGGACAGGCGGCGGCCGATGACCTCGCGGACACCCTCCCGGATGCCGAGGTTGATCGGTTCGGCGATGGCCCAGCGTCCGTCGGCCCCCCGGCTGAGCTTGCCTTCTTCGGCGAGGTGGCGCACGACCTCCCGGATGAAGAACGGGTTGCCCTGGGTCTCCGTCGCAATGGCGTCGACCTCTTCTTCTCGCACGGCGTCCTGGTTGCCCAGGACCTCGAGGAGCCGGGCGACGGCGCGGAGTGGGAGACCCTCGAGGAGGAGGCGCCGGCCGCCCGGCTCGTCACCGACCGCACCGAGGAGCCGGGCGAAGGGACGATCGCGGCCGACCTCGGCCGGCCGGTACGTCCCCAGGATGAGCACCCGATGGTCGGGGAAACGCCCGAGGTGGGAGAGCACCATGATGCTGCCGCTGTCGGCCCACTGGAGATCGTCGACGCACAGGAGGAGCGGGAGGCGTGCCGACCGGGCGATGAGGAGCTGGGCCACGGCGTCGCGCAGGCGGGCCCGCTCCTCGTCGGGTTGCAGAGCCACCGCCTCCGGCAGGTTGGGGATGGCGGTCCGCAGGGCCGGCACCAGCTGGGCCAGCGCGGGACCACCGCCGCCGAGGTCGTCCCGCAACTCGTCGGGAGGAGTGGCGAGGACGAGCGTCTGGATTGCCTCCCCGATGGGGGCGTACGGCATGCCGTCGCGCTCGTAGCAGTGGCCCCACAGCACGAGCGCCCCCTCCCGCTCGATCCGTTCGGTCAGCTCTTCGACCAGTCGGGTCTTGCCGATGCCCGGTTCTCCGCCGACGAGGCCGAAGCCGCCCCGGCGGTCCAGCGCCTCCGCCCACCACCCCCGCAGCCGCCGGAGCTCGGCCTCCCGTCCCACCATCGGGATCCGCTCGGCGCGGGTGGCCGCACCGGGCCGGGTCTCGTAGTCGATCTCGAAGGCGGAGACCGGGAAGGGAACGCCCTCGAGGTCGAGCTCCCCCAGGTCCGTCAGACCGAATCGGAGTCGCCCCCCGAGCAACCCCACCACGACGTTGGTGCACAGAATCCCTCCGGGGGACGCCCGCCCGCAGAGATGCCGGGCGATGAGCGCCGGGATCTCCGACTGACTGGCGGCGCCGGCGTGGAGGGCCACACTGAGGGACAGGTCGGCGTCCAGGGACGGGGCCGCCTGCTGCAGGGCGACCGCACCCCGCAGAGCGTCAGCCGCCGAGGGGAAGGCGGCCATGAGAGGCCCCGCTCCTTGCTTGGCCGGTTCACCGCGATGTTCGACGAGGACCTGCACGAGTTCGGGGAACTCGGCCCAGACGGCTCCCGGGGCCTGTCCCGGGGACTCCGCGCCCGGCCCGGACGTGATCGCCCGTGCGACGAGCAGCGTGACGAGCCCACCCTCGCTCACAGTCACGCCAGTATGCCCTTGCCGAGCCGGACCTGCCATCGAACTGTTCGATCGCGTGATGTGCGATGAACCACCGCTCGGTCAAGGTGGACTTACCCAGCAGGATTCGTGCCTCCGGGAGCCCCGTGGCCCTGCCCGACTTCTTCATTGCCGGCGCACCGAAAGCCGGCACCAGCGCGCTCCACCGGGCGCTCTCCCGCCACCCGGCGCTCTTCCTGTCATCCGTGAAGGAGCCGAAGTTCTTCCTGTCGCCCGGCGTCCGACCCCGAGGCCAGACCGGTCCGGGGGACGCCCACAGCGCCCGGGAGTGGATCTGGCGTCAGAGCCGGTACGAAGCCCTCTTCGAAGGGGCGCCGGCCGGCGTCCAGCGGGGCGAGAGCACCGCGTTCTACCTCTACGACCGGGCCGCCCCGGCCCGCATCGCCCGGGCGGTGCCCGAGGCGAGGATCATCGCCGTGCTGCGCGACCCCGTCGACCGGGCCTACTCCAACTGGATGCACCTGTGGTCCGACGGGCTCGAGCCGATCGCCGATTTCGAGGCCGCCTGCGCCGCGGAGGACGAGCGCATCGCGGCCGGCTTCGCTCCCTTCTGGCATTACCGCCGCCTCGGCCGCTACGGGGAGCAGATCGAGCGGCTCCTCGGGGTCTTCCCCAAGGAGCAGGTCTGCGTCATCCACTACCGGGAGCTCGTGCAGCGCCCCCACAACACCCTCGACGCCATCTGCCGCTTCCTCGGTGTCGAGACCGGTCTCGATCTCGCTGTCCCGCACGAGAACACGCGCCGCCTCACCCGCCCCGGGCGGAGAACCGCGGTGCTGGCCAAAGCCATGCGGGCCGGCGCGGCCGTCGGCGCCTGCGCACCCCCGCAGGTCTGGCGGGCCGCCAGTCGGCCGCTCGTGTGGGCGCTGCACCGTGACGGGATACCCCGGCCGGAGCTCTCCGTCGTCACCCGGCGTCGCCTGCTCGCCTTTTACGCCGACGACATCGTCCGCCTCGAGCGGGTCACCGGTGACTCCTACTCGGACTGGCTCGCCGACCACGGCCGGGGAGCCTTCCCCGCCCGGGTCGTCAGTCCGACCCCCTGACCGGCGCACCGACGGCCGGGACATGCTCCGTACAGAGACGGTGTGCGCCGTCGGCGCGGCTCGCCTCGTAGAAGAGCCGGTAGCCACCGCCGGGCAGCGCCACGACGCTGAGGTAGCGCAGGGCGCCGCCACCTTCAGGCGAACTCAGGGCCGGGGTATCGCCGTCGGCCACGAACACCCCCGAACCGTCGCCGAGGGCCACGCCGGTGCGCTCCTCGAAGTTCTCGGCCGCGCTGGCCCGACCGTCGTAGTAGGCGACCGGCCCGACCGGGGTGCCGACGACGCTGGTGATGCGGGCCCCCCGCTGGTCCCAGGTGCCGGTCCGACCGGCCAGTGCCGTGGCTTTCCACGTCCAGCGCAGCCCGTCATCACTCACGGCGTAGCGGCTCACCATGCGATCCGTCTCCGATGGTTCCGCCAACGGGTGGCAGCAGGCCCACATGTGCCATCGCTCCGCCTGCCGGATGACCACCGGGTCCTTCACGCCCACGGTGGCGTCGCCGGGGAGCACTGTTTGGCGGTGCCGGGCGTCGAACCCGCCCGGTTCGTCGGCATCGAGCGCGTCCACCCACCAGTGGTCGGTCCCCGGTGTGTTGCAGCTCACGTACAGGCGCCACCCTCGCCCGGGGACGGCCACCAGCGCCGGGCGCTCCAGGGACTCCGCCCCGAAGTCGCCCTTGTCCAGCATCGCCACCGGTTCGAACTCCACGCCGTCGCCGGAGCTGGCCACCACCACGGCGTAGCCCCGTCCCTGCCCGACCGGGCGGCGCAAGCGGTAGGCCAGGTGATAGGTGCCGTCGGCGAACACCGCGCTCGGCGCCCCGGCCCAGAACCCCGGACCGGGGCCCGGCGGTTCGACCACGGTGACGGCCCCGTCAAGACGGGGCAGCGGTGCGCCGGCGCTCCGGGCCCTGCTCATCGTGAATCAGTGTGACATGACGGACGAAACGCTCGCCCGCTCCACTCGTCTCGTTTTCCTGCAACGTCTAACGTCGTCGTGGTGCCTCACGGTAGTCGCCGCTCGCCGACGACGCGACGGCCGCCCGCCGTCCTCGTCGTGTCGTTGCTCCTGCTCTGCGCCGCGGGATGCTCCGGCGGCCGCCACGGCGCCGGAGGAGCCGCCCCCGATGGCACGCTGGCCGTCGTGATCAAGGGGCTCGAGAACCCCTTCTTCGCCACGATGAGGGACGGCGTCATGGCCACCGTCCGGGCGAAGGGGACCCGGCTGGCGTTCTCCGCCGCGGGCGGGCTGTACGACACCGCAGGCCAGGCCTCGGCACTGGAGTCCCTGGGGGGAGGACGGGCGAGCTGCTACGTCGTGAACCCGATCAACAAGACGAATCTCCTCGAGCCGCTGTCCCACGTGGCCAAGAGCACGCCGATCGTCAACGTCGATTCGCCGGTCGACCAGGAGGCGGCCAAGGCGCTGGGCGTCAGGATGACCGCCTACGTCGGAACCGACAACCAGGCTGCCGGGCGCCTCGCCGCCGACGCCATGGCCCGCGCTGCCGGCCGGGGGGCCAGGGTCGCGGTCATCGGGGGGTATCCCGGCGACGCCCCGAGCGACTCGCGTATCCGCGGCTTCACCGACGGAGCCCAGGGGCGCTTCCTCGTCGTACAGGTCACGGCCGCGGACTACGACCGCCGGCGAGGTCGACTGGCCGCCGAGGAGATCCTCCGCGTCCGTCCGCCGGTCCAGGGCGTCTTCGCCGTCAACGACGAGATGGCCCTCGGTGTCGCCGACGCGGTGGCTGCCGACGCGGTGGCTGCCGCCGGCGAGGGCCGTTCCATCGCGGTGATCGGCGTGGACGGCACCCCGGAGGCGCTCGAGGCCGTGAAGCGCGGCGCCCTGTCGGCGACCGTCGCCCAGTATCCCTATGCCATCGGGCAGCTCGGCGTGGAGGCCTGCCTGGCCACGATCCGGGGCAGACCCGTGCCGGCCAACATCGTCGCCCCGGTCCAGCTCGTCACCCCGGAGAACGTGGCTCGTGCCCAGGCCAGGTTCCCGCAGCCGGTGGAGCCCTTCGACGATGTGCTGGCCGACCTGTTGAAGCCCTGACCAGTGCCTGTGGAAACGTGAGAGCGCCCCGCTGACCTCCCCTGAACCCTTCCGGCATCGGCACAGGTGCGCTGCTCCCGGGCAACTGGCGTTCATCTACCGGAATACAGCGGAAAACGAACGCCGGAACGGGCAGTCCAGCCGCCAGGCGGCAACTGGCGTTCGTTTACCGGGATGTAGCGGAAATCGAACGCCGGTTGGCCGAGGCCGACGCCGGCGGACGGGCGGGGCACCGGGACCGCACATACTGCCGGGACTGTGAGCACCCCTGTACCAGCGAATCTGCCCAAAGCCGGCGCTACCGGCGGCGGCCAGCCAGGCGGTGGCGAACTTGTCGAACGGCGCCAACAACCGGCAAGCGCTCCCGACATGCAAAAGCGCCGGTCGGGAATTGTGCCCTGACCAGCGCTTTCGAGTGGAGCGGGTGACGAGAATCGAACTCGCGTTCTCAGCTTGGGAAGCTGATGTTCTGCCTCTGAACTACACCCGCAGTGCCGGACAGATTAGCGGGTCGGCTCCGATCACTTCACGAGGGCGATGACCGGCTTGAAGGCCGGGTCGTCGGCCGTACCGAGCCATTCGAAGATGACCATCTCGGTGGTGACGACCTCGGCGCCGGCCCGTTCGAGGCGGCGGAGGGCGGCCTCCTTGTTCTCCGGGCGGCGGGAGCCGACGGCGTCGGCCACGACGTAGACGCGCCGGGAGCGTTCGAGCAGGCCGAGGACGGTCTGGAGCACGCAGACGTGGGCCTCGCAGCCGGCGACCACGATGTGGTGCCCGGCGGGGAGGGCGTCCACCACGGCGCTGGTCCGGCAGGCGTCGAACTCCATCTTCGTCACGACCGGAGGGGCACCGTCGGGCCGGGCCAGCCCCGGCACCGTAGGGCCGAGGCCCTGAGGGTTCTGCTCGGTCACGAGGACGGGCACCCCGAGCTGCTCGGCGGCGGCGAGGAGCCGGCCGCCGTTGGCGAGGACGTCGTCCCCTCCGGCTATGACCGGCATCAGCCGTTCCTGGAAGTCGATGAGGGCGAGGACGGACCGGCTGCGATCAAGGACGGGCACGGAGGGAAACTACCGTCTGGAGCGAGACGTCCGAACGGGGGGAGCCATGTTGCTGACGGCCGAGGGGTACCGGGAATCGCTCCGCCGCTACCACCCGAGGGTCTTCGTCGACGGCGAGGCAGTCGAGTCGGTGGCCGACGAGCCCCGACTGGCGCCGGGCATCAACGCCATCGGGATCACCTACGACTTCGCCCAACGGCCCGAGTACGCCGACGTGATGACGGCCAAGCAGGCCACCTCCGGCAAGACGGTCAACCGCCTCGCCCACATCAACGAGACGAACCAGGACCTGCTCCAGAAGCTGGAGGCCGTCCGGCTCGTCTGCCGGGAGTCGGGCTGCGCCCAGCGGTACCTCACCCACGACAGCCTCAATGCCCTCTCGGCCGCCACCCAGGTCGCCGACGCCGAACACTCCAGTGGCTATCACGAACGCTTCCTCGACTTCCTGCACCGGGTCCAGGACGACGACCTCACCCTCGGCATCGCCATGACCGACGCCAAGGGTGACCGGTCGAAGCATCCGGGCCAGCAGGCCAACCCCGACGTCTACGTCCGCGTCACCGAGCGCCGGCCCGACGGCATCGTCATCCGGGGCACGAAGGCCATCGTCACCGGGGCGCCGTACGTCCACGAGTTCCTGGTGATGCCGTGCCGGACGATGACGGCCGACGACGCGGACTTCGCCGTGTGCTGCGCCGTTCCCGTCGACGCCCCCGGCGTGACGATCGTCGCCCGGCCGGCGGGGCGCCCGGGGGAGAAGGCGGCGCTGTTCTCCGGCCGTTACGGCCAGTCGACCGGCGTGGTCCTGTTCGACGACGTGTTCGTCCCCCACGACCGGGTGTTCCTGGCCGGCGAGTACGCCGAGGCCGGCCTGCTGACGACGACCTACGCCACCCACCACCGCCATTCGTGCATCGGCGCCCGGGCCGGCTTCGGCGACCTGCTGATCGGCGCCGGCGCCCTCATGGTGGAGGCCAACGGACTCGACCCCGACTGCCACGGCCACATCCGCGACGCCATGGTCGAGCTCATCACCGTGGTCGAGAGCTTCTACGCCTGCGGCGTGGCGGCGTCGGTCTACGGCCTCGACGATGGCGCCGGCGGAGTGATGCCCGACCCGGTCTTCGCCAACATCGGCAAGCTCCTCCTGGCCACGAAGATCTACGACATGCACCGCCTGGCCCACTACGTCTCCGGCGGCCTCATCGTCGCCCTCCCCGGCCCCGACGAGGACCACAACCCCGAGACGGCGGCGTCGCTGGCGGCCGTGCTCGGCGGACGGGCCGACATCCCCGCCGCTGCCCGCCTCGAGGTCGCCCGCCTCGTCGAGGACCTCACCGCCTCCTACCAGGGCGGCTGGTACTCGGTGATGTCGCTCCACGGCGGCGGCTCACCGGAGGCCATGAAGCGGGAGATCTGGCGCAACTACCCGGTCGGCGAAAAGGTCGACCTCGTCGAGCGACTCCTCGACCGGGGCGTGGCCGCTGGCGCCGAAGTCGGCCTGCCGTCGATCCGGCGCAGGGTTTCCCGGCAACCCGGCCGATGCTGCGACGCCGGCTGCGACGCCCCGCTGGCCTAACCCGGGGCCGTCAGGCGAG
>JAUZEY010000120.1 GCA_030838785.1 Actinomycetota bacterium
ACGGCTACGACCCGCCGTCGATCCTGCAGGTGCCCGGGGCCAAGGACGTGGCGGTCGAGCTCTACACGCTGACCAAGTCGTTCTCCATGGCCGGCTGGCGGGTCGGCTTCCTGCTCGGCAACGCCGAGGTGGTGGCCGCACTGGCCCGCATCAAGAGCTACCTCGACTACGGCACCTTCCAGCCCATCCAGATCGCCTCCATCGTGGCCATGAACGAGGCGCCGGAGTACCCGAAGCAGGTGTGCGAGATCTACAAGGGCCGGCGCGACACCCTGATCGAGGGCCTGGCCCGCATCGGCTGGGAGATCGAGAAGCCCAAGGGCACGATGTTCGTGTGGGCGCCGATCCCCGAGGCCTACGCCGAGATGGGCTCGATGGAGTTCGCCCTCATGTGCGTGTCGGAGGCCAAGGTCGCCGTGTCGCCCGGCGTGGGCTTCGGCCTCGGCGGCGACGGGTTCGTTCGCTTCGCCCTGGTGGAGAACGAGCAGCGCATCTCCCAGGCGGTGCGCGGGCTGCGCAAAGCTCTGACCAAGCTCGGTTAGCGCGCCTGGGGGGGCTCTGCCCCCCGCACCCCCCCCGTTGTCCCGCCGAGAAGGCCGCCCAGCACGAAGCCGACCGCGACGTCGGCCACGAGGTCGACGGGGACGTCGCCGTGGTAGAGGTAGGTCCGGGCCAGATGGCGGGTGGCGCCGACCAAAGCGTGGGCCAGCATCGCCGGGTCCTGGTCGGGGATACGCCCGTCCGCCATCGCCTCCTTCAGATGCCGGGTGACGTCGTCGATGGCCACCGCGTCGTTCTGGCGCAGCACGACGGCGAAGCGCGGCTCGGTGGCGGCGAACTGCGACAGGTTGAAGAGGTGCCGGTGTTCCCGGAACCACTCCAGCGAGGCCCGGATGCCGAGCTCGATGCGGCGCAGCGGGTCAGGCTCGTCGCCGATGGCGGCCTGCTGGAGACGGCGCAGGTCCTGCGACGACGAGGCGAGGATCTCGAGGAAGAGATCCTCCTTCGACTCGAAGTACCAGTAGAAGACGCCCTTGCCGACCCCGAGCGTGTCGACGATCTCGGCCACCGACGTGGGGTGGTAGCCCCGCTCGGCGAACAGGCGGGCCGCCTCGTCCAGGATCTGCTGGCGGCGGGCCCGGCCGCGCGGGGTCAGCTTCCGTTTCACGACGCTTCAGGCTAGGAAGCTCTTGACCGGACGGTCAATTAGAACGACGAGACGTCGACCTCGGGCTCCTTGATGCCGTCGGGGTCGTCGCTGTTGTTCCAGTCGTAGTTGCCGGCGGCGATGAGGGCGTTGCGGACCTGGGCCGGCGTCGCCCCCCGGTGGCGGCTGATCCACAGGGCGGCCGCCCCGGCCACATGGGGAGCGGCGAACGACGTGCCGGTCAGCGTGCCGTAGCCGCCGGAGTCGCCGAGGGTGGTGCTGTCCATCGGCATCGTCGAATAGATGCACACGCCGGGGGCGATGAGGTCGACCGCCGGGCCGTAGTTGGAGAAGTTGGCCAGCGTGTCGTCCTCGTCGGCCCGGCACGACGGCGAACCGCCCCGCCCGCCCGGCCGCCCGTCGGAATCGGCCAGGGCCGACACGGTGATGACCTCGCCGTAGGCGGCGGGGACGAGGTGCGAGGCGTCCTCGTGGTCGTTGCCGGCGGCGACGACGTAGGTCACGCCCTCGGCCACCGACTTGCAGACGGCCTGGTGGAGGATGTCGCCGTCGCTCGAGCCGCAGTGCCCGTCGTCGGTGCCGACGCCGCCCAGGCTGAGGTTGGCGACGTCGATGTCGTTGCGGGGGTCGTTGTCGGTGCGGGTCGAGGTGACCCACTCGATCCCGCACAGCAGCTCCCGGGTGGTGCCGTTGGCGTCGTCGTCGAGCACCTTGACGCCGTACATGTGGGCGCCGGGGGCGACGCCCACGACGCCGATGTTGTTGTCGAGGGCCCCGATGATGCCGGCGGCGTGGGTGCCGTGACCGTAGTGGTCGTCGTAGCTCTTGCCCTTGGCGCAGGTGCCCCCGCCGGCCACGTTGAGGTCGGGGTGGGATGTGTCGATCCCGGTGTCGAGGACGGCGACGTTCACGTTGATCCGGGGCTGGTCGACGTCGTCGATCGACGCCGCCTTGCTCACGTCGGCCTGGATCCGCCGGATGCCGGTGGGCACTGCCTGCCCGTCGGCGTGGAGCTTCCGGTCGGGCTCGATCGACGCCACCAGCGGATCGGCGGCCAGCGCCGCCCGGGCCTGCGGGCCCATGGAGGCCGCGAAGCCCAGGACCGCGTTGTGGTACGTGTCGAGGACGGTCAAGCCCAGCGCCCGGGCCCGGCCGGCGGCGAAGACGTCGGAGTCGCCCGCCGCGGGCCGCAGCGCCACCACGTAGGTGGCCTCCGGAGCGCCGTCGGCGTGGGCCACGGACGGGGTGCCGGATCCCAGGAGTATCACCCCCGTCAGGGCTACGGCTCTGAGCCGACCCACCGTGAACAACCCCCAGTCGGAGCGCCAGTCGGAGCGCGCCGCCCGCGCCATCGCCTGAACAAGGATGTTGAGCCCTGAGGCCCCTGTCAAGGCGTCCTCAGCCCGTACTGTGGGCCGCCGTGGGCTACTGGATGACGAAATTCTTTCTCACGCCTTACCTCCGGCTCTTCTTCCGGATCCGGGTCGAGGGGCGCGAGCACATCCCCGGCCAGGGCCCGGCCATCCTGGCCTCGAACCACATCTCGTTCTGCGACTCCTTCTTCCTGCCCCTCGTCGTCCCCCGCCGGGTCCGCTACGTGGCCAAGGCCGAGTACTTCGACAACTGGAAGGTGGCCTGGTTCTTCCGGGCCAACGGACACATCCCGCTCCGCCGGGGCGAGGGCGCCGACTGGAAAGGGGCGATGGCCGCCGCCGCCGACGCGCTCGGCGCGGGGGAGCTGTTCGGCATCTACCCCGAGGGCACACGGTCGAAGGACGGCCGCCTCCACCGGGGCCACACCGGCGTGGCCATGCTGGCCCTGCGGACGGGCGCCCCCGTCATCCCGATCGGGTTCATCGGCACGGACAAGGCCCAGCCGGTGGGGTCGAAGATGATCTGGCCCTTCAAGCGCATCACCATCCGGATCGGGCCCCCGGTCGACTTCAGCGCCCAGGCCGGCCAGCCGAGGGGCCAGCGGGTGCTCCGGGCCATGACCGACGGCGTGATGGCCGAGATCCAGCGCCTCTCCGGCCAGGAGTACACCGGGCGCTACGCCCCCCAGGGCGACCGGGTGTAGTCAGGTCCCGAAGGCGCGGGCCCGGTCGACGGCCCCCCGCCAGGCGTCCTGGCGGCGGTCGGCGTCCCTGCGGCCCATCGTGGGGATGAACTCGGCCTCCAGCAGCCAGTAGCCGCCCACCTCGTCGGGTGTCGACCACACGCCTTCGGCCAGGCCGGCCAGATAGGTCGCCCCCAGCGCGGTCGTCTCCGCCACCGTCGGCCGGCGGACGGGGACGCCGAGCAGGTCGGCCTGGAACTGGCACAGCAGGTCCATGACCGCCGCCCCGCCGTCGGCCCGCAGTTCCGAGATGGCTGTGCCGCCGACGGCCTGCATCGCCTCGACGACGTCGCGGGTCTGATGCGCCATGGCCTCCACCGCCGCCCGGGCCAGGTGGGCCCGTCCCACGGTGCGGGTGAGCCCGAGGAGCGCACCCCGGGCGTGGGGATCCCAGTAGGGCGAGCCCATCCCGGTGAAGGCCGGCACGAGGAAGACGCCCTCGGTGTCGGGGACCGAGGCGGCGAGCGGCCCCGTTTCCGCCGCCGAGCCGATGATCCCGAGCCCGTCGCGCAGCCATTGGATGGCCGCCCCGGTCACGAACACGGCGCCTTCGAGCGCGTAGGCCGTGGTGCCGTCGGCCAGCGTCCAGGCCACGGTGGTGAGCAGTCCCTCGGCCGGCGGCGGCACCTTCGGGCCGACATTCATGAGTACGAAAGAGCCTGTTCCATAGGTGTTCTTGGTCATCCCCGGGGTGAAGCAGGCGTGGCCGAACAGGGCCGCCTGCTGGTCGCCGGCGATGCCCGACAGCGGCGCGGCCACCCCACCCGCCCGGGCCGGGTCGCAGAGCCCGATCCGGCCCGAGGAGGGACGCACCTCGGGCAACACGCCGACCGGCACGCCGAACAGATCGCACAGCTCGTCCGACCACGACAGGCTCCGGATGTCGTAGAGGAGCGTGCGGCTGGCGTTGGAGGGGTCGGTGACGAACGCCCCGCCGCCGGGCCCGCCGGTCAGGTTCCAG
>JAUZEY010000132.1 GCA_030838785.1 Actinomycetota bacterium
TCGGCGACGTCGGCGTCGACGGACGGGCGGGGCGAGTTCTTCTCGACGTGGTCGATGATCTCGTCGTGGCGCTCGTCGAGCGTGGCTCGGAGGTTGTCGGCGTCGGGCTCGGGCATGGTCGTCCTCCCCTTCGGCGGAGCTCGGCGTTGTGCGTCGTCTCGCCTGCCGGAGTTCTTGCCCGGGGAGGCCCCGGACTATCCCGGAGCCTTACGATCCCGCCGTGGGTGCGGCGGTGCGGGTCTCGGCGGCGGTTTCGGCCGCGCTGGCGGCGGGACAGCCCGTCGTGGCGCTGGAGTCGACCGTGTTCAGCCGGCTCGGCCTTCCCGCCCCGGCGGGTGACGACGCCCGGCGGCGCGCCTACGAGGCGGTCCTCGCCGCCGGTGCCGTGCCGGCGTTGACGGTCGTGCTCGACGGGGTGGCGCGGGTCGGCGTCGAGGACGCCGAGCTCCCCCGGGTGCTGGCCGCCGACCGCAAGGCCGGGGAGCGGGATCTGGCTGTCGCCGTGGCGCAGCGGTGGCCGGCGGTGGCGACCACCGTCTCGGCCTCGGTGGCGCTGGCGGCGGCGGCCGGCGTCGCCGTCTTCGCCACCGGCGGGATCGGCGGCGTCCACCGGCACTGGGCCGAGACCGGCGACGAGAGTGCCGATCTCGGGGCGCTGGCCCGCCATCCGGTGGTGACGGTCTGCGCCGGAGCGAAGTCGTTCCTCGACCTCGGCCTCACGCTGGAGCGGCTCGAGACCCTCGGCGTCCCCGTCCTCGGCCTCGGTACCGACGGCGGAGCGTTCCCGGCGTTCTGGTCCCGCCGGAGCGGCTTCGCCGTTCCCCACGAGGTGGCGTCGGCGGCCGCGGCGGCGGAGGTGGTGCGGGCCGCCCGGGCCCTCGGGTACGGCGGTGGCGTACTCGTCGTGACGCCCGTCCCCGAAGGGGACGAGGTGCCGCTGGAGGAGCTCGGTCCGGTCATCGACGGCGCGCTGGCCGACGCCACCCGCGCCGGCATCGGCGGCGGCGCGGTCACGCCGTTCGTCCTCGACCGGATCGCCGCCGCCACCGGGTGCCGCACGGTGACCGCCAACGTCGCCCTCGTCGCGCACAACGCCGCCGTCGCAGCGGAGATCGCCGCCGCGCTGGCTCGGGGGCTTTACCTGCCTCCCCCAGACGGAACCCGTCCGACCGACCACTAGGGCGTCACCATGCCGAAGGGGCGTTGCCACATCCGGACGTAGTCGACCAGCTGGTAGGCCGGGAAGGCGGTCGTGTCGTCGGCCTGGACGGCGCCGGCCAGGCCGACCTGCAGGTCCAGCAGGGCGTAGAACGGGCCCTCGGCCGCCATCTCGGCCGCGCCGTCGGTGAGACGGGCCCGTTCCTCGCCGTCGACGTAGAACTCCGTGCCGTCGGGCGACCACTCGGCACCGAAGATGTGGTAGCCGGCGGTGAGACCGGGCCAGCGCTGGTTGCTCAGACGGTGGCCGGACGGGTCACGCCAGTGGACGCTCATGATCACCGTGTCGGGCCGGGCGCCGCCGACCTCCTCGACATCGAGCTCCGGCGGCCACGCCTCGCTGGCGGGTTTTCCCCAGAAGGCGCTGTGGAGTCCCCGGCCCGACGGCACCAGGATCCGGGCCTCCCAGTAGCCGTAGAGCTGGGAGAAGGCACCCCTGGTGTGGAGGCAGGCGCCGCTGTAGGCCTTGTCGCCGCGGGCGACCTTGTCGACCCGCTGCACCAGCACACCGTGGTCGACGACGTTGGCCGACGGATCGCACCAGGCGGCGAAGTTGGCCGCCGAGTCGCCCCAGCCGAACCCGTTCGACCACTTCGAGGCGTCGAGGCCCGGTCCGTCGAACTCGTCGTCGAACGTCGGGAGCCACAGGCCGCCGGAGGAACCGGCCGGCTGGGTCAGCAGCGGCGGGGCCGGCCGCGCCGGAGGCCCGACGGCCCGGGGCCAGGCGCTGCCCGAGCGCGTGCCGATCACCGCCGCCATGACCAGCAGCATCACCATCCCGATCCGCCTGGCAGCCGTCGAACCGCTCCTTTTCGCCCGTGTCGGGGATGGCGCGGAAGGATACGCCCGTGTCTGACCCCCGCCGCTTCGTCTGGGGCACGGAGACGGTGCGCCGAGACTCCGGCATCCCCTTCCTGGCCTACGAGCCGCGCCGGTCCGACGCCGCCGAGCTGCTCGACGACGTGCGCCACTGGGGCGACCGGATCCACCTGGTCCGGGGTTCGCAACGGATGACGTTCGCCGAGCTGCTCGACCTTGTGCCCCGGGCGGCAGCGGTGCTGGCCGACCACGGCGTCGGGTCCGGCGACCGGGTCATGCTGCTGGCCTTCAACTCCGTGGAGTGGATCGTGGCCTTCTGGGCCACCCTCTACGCCGGAGCCGTCGTCGTGCTGGCCAATCCCTGGTGGAGCGAGGCGGAGCTCCGCCACGGCCTCGGCGTCGCCGACCCGGCCCTGATCCTGGCCGATTCCCGCTCGGCCAAGCTGGTGCCGCCCGAGGCGGCGGTGCCGGTCCTGGAGCTCGAAGCGATGGCCGAGCTGGCGTCGGCGGTGCCGGACGGCAGTGCGCTCGCCCGTCCGGCTCCGGCCGGGGAAGACGAGGCGGCCCTCATCCTGTTCACGTCGGGCACCAGCGGGCCGCCCAAGGGGGCGGTGCTACCGCACCGGTCGGTCGTCGCCCTCCAGCACACACTGCTCCACGTGACCCGCCAGCTGCCCCACACCCTGGGCGACGGCTCCCCTCGGGAGGTGGCGTTGCAGAGCGGGCCGCTGTTCCACATCGGCGGCGTCCAGGCGCTGGTCCGCCAGCTCCTCCTGGGCGGCACGCTGGTCTTCCCCGCCGGGCGGTTCGACCCCGGCGAGGTCCTCGACCTCATCGAAGCCGAGGGCGTGCACCGTTGGGGAGGAGTGCCGACCATGGTCAGCCGGGTGCTGAACGACCCGTCCATCGAGGGCCGCGACCTCTCCTCGGTGCGGGCCATCTCCCTCGGCGGGGCGCCCGTCCTCCCCGAGTTGGTGACCCGCGTCAAGACCCGCTTCCCCAACGTGGAACGGGGCGTGTCGCAGGTCTACGGCCTGTCCGAGGCCGGAGGCACCATCACGGCCGCCTCCGGACGGGACCTCACCGAACGCGCCGGCACCGCCGGCCGGCCCCTCCCGGTGGTGGAGCTGCGCATCGACCGGCCCGACGAGCAGGGGACGGGCGAGGTGGTGGCCCGCACCCCGACGCAGATGCTCGGCTACTGGGGCCAGCCCTCCGACGGCGCGATCGACGACGACGGGTGGGTCCACACCGGCGACCTCGGCCACATCGACGCCGACGGCTACCTGTTCATCACCGGCCGCCTGAAGGACCTCATCATCCGGGGCGGGGAGAACGTCGCCTCCACCCACGTCGAGGACGTGCTGCTCAAGCACCCCGCGGTGCGGGAGGTGGCCGTCTGCGGCCGCCCCGATCCCGACCTCGGCGAGATCGTGGCCGCCGCTGTCGTGGTGGCCCCCGGCAGCTCGTTGACGGTGGCCGAGCTGCGCTCCTTCGCCGCCGGGCACCTCGCCTACTTCGAGGTCCCCTCGAGCTGGTGGCTGCGGACGGAGCCCCTGCCCGCCAACGACGTCGGCAAGGTCCGCAAACGCGACCTCCTCGCCGCCTGGCCCAACGACGCCGGCCCTGCCGACGATTGATCAGGGGGTGGCGCCGGCGCTGACCTCGATACCCAGGTAGCGGTGGAAGACGTCTTCGTCGACCAACTCCGAGGCGTCGCCGGCGAATGTGATGCGGCCCCGGCCGAGGATATAGGTGTAGTCGGCGATGGCCAGAGCCTTGTTGACGTACTGCTCCACGATGAGCAGGGACGTCCCCTCCCGGGCCACCCGCTCGAGAAACTCGAAGATGGCGTCGACGACCACGGGCGCCAGGCCCATCGAGACCTCGTCGAGCAGGATCACCGGGGCGCCCGAGATATAGGCCCGGGCCAGGGCCAGCATCTGCTGCTCGCCGCCACTCATCGTCCCGGCCGACTGTTCGAGCCGCTCGGCCAGCTTGGGGAAGACGTCGAGGGCCCGCTCGATGGCGGCCTTCTCCGCTCCCGGAGCGCTGAACAGAACGAGGTTCTCCCGGACGGTGAGGGGCGGGAACACGCCCCGGCCCTCGGGGACGTGGCAGAGACCGCGGGCGGCCAGCTGGTGGGGGGCGAGGCCGGTGACATCGGCGCCATCGAGAGTGACCCGGCCGGCGGCCGGCCGGAGGAGGCCCGAGGCGACCCGTAGGAGCGTCGTCTTCCCGGCGCCGTTGGGACCGAGCAGCGCCACCACCGAGGAGCTCGGAACCACCAGGCTGACGTCGCGCAGCACCGCCACACCGGCATAGCCGGCGCTCACGCCCTCGATCGTCAGCACGACGTCAGCCCTCCCCGCCCGTGGGGTCCGACAGGTCCGCCATCTCCATCAAATCCTCGGCTCCGAGGTAGGCGGCCCGCACGATCGGGCTGGCCTGCGTCTCGGCCGGCGTGCCCTGGAACACGAGGCGCCCGAAGTCGAGCACGTAGAGGTAGTCGCAGACATTCATGACCAGTGCCATGTCGTGTTCCACCAGCAGGATGCCGACGCCCCGATCCTCGACCAGCGAGCGGAGGATCCGGCCCAGGTGCTCGGATTCGGCGTGGTCGAGACCCGACGACGGCTCGTCCAGCAGCAGCATGCGGAAGTCGCCGGCGTAGACCCGGGCCAGCTCGACCAGGCGGCGCTGGCCGGTCGAGAGGCTCTGCACCGTCTCGGCGGCCAAGCCGGTGATGCCGCAGACCTCGAGCGCCTCCGCCGTGGACTCCCGCACCGTGGTCCGCTGACGACGGGTGGCCATCTGCTGCCACAGCGGGTTGGAGCCCGCCAGCCGGGCCTCCCGACCGAGGGCGACGTTCTCGCCGACCGTCATGGAGGTGAACAGCTCCATGCGCTGGAAGGTGCGGCCCAGGCCCCGCCGGGCCCGGGCGGCCGGGCCCCGCCGGGTGACGTCAACTCCGAACAGTGAGATTCGACCCACCGCCGGGCGCAGCAGACCGCTGCAGACGTTGAAGGTCGTCGTCTTTCCGGCACCGTTGGGACCGATGAGGCCGGTGAGCCGTCCCATGGGGGCCGACAGGCTGACCGTGTCGACGGCCACGTTGCCCTCGAAGCGGACCGTCAGGTCGGCCACGTCGATACCCGGCTCGCTCATGCGTCCACCGTCACCCGGTCGGCGACCTCGAGCTCCCGGGCCCGCACCGGGCTGCGGCCCCCCCGCCGTTCCTCGGCGCCGGCCGCCGCCCGCGACAGCCGGCCCCGCACCCGGGCCGAGAACGCCGAACCGAGTCCGGGCCGGTCCGAGATCAGGGCGGCCAGCACGGCCACCCCACCGAAGAGCATCGACTGCACCTCGAACGTCACCGACGTCAGGTAGCTGGGCATGACGGCCAGGAAGAAGGCGGCCAGGAAGGCCGACGTGACGTAGCCCGACACGGCGCCGGTCACGGTGAGGATCGCCAGGTACAGCAACGAGTTCACCGCCGGGAAGCTGATGTAGTTGACCCGACCGATCTGCATGGCGAACAGCGCCCCGGCGATCCCGGCGAAGAAGGCCGACACCGAGAACACCAGCACCCGGGTGACGTTGATCCCCAGCCCCAGCGTCGTCAATGCCGTCGGCGAGTCGGCGATGGCCCGCAGGAAGCGGCCCAGACGCGACCGCCGCACCATGACCAGCGCCAGGCTGCACACCGCCACCACCGCCAGCACGATGTAGTACCAGGTCTCGGGATTGTCCGGATTGAGGGAACCGAGATGCGGACGGGGCGCCCGCAGCCCGGCCAAGGTCCCCTGCGAGCCGCCGAACATCAGCCAGCTCTGGAAGACAACGTTGTCCATCAGCTGGCTGAAGCCGAACGTGGCCAGGGCCAGGTAGACGCCCGACAGCCTCATGGCCGGCAGGGCGAGGAGCGCGCCCACCATGGCGGTGATCAGGCCGGCACCGATGAGCGCCACCAGCCAGGGCACGCCGCCGTGGGTGTCGGAGCCGAGGCCGCCGAACTGCCCGTTCCCGTGGACGGGCGCGGCCAGCTTGCTGAACGTGGCCGCCCCTACGCCGGCGAAGGCGGCGTGGGCCAGCGAGATCTGTCCCGACACCCGGGTGAGCAACGACAGGGATAGGAACAGGACCACCAGCGCCAGCGCCGCCGTGTAGACCGAGATGCGGGTGTCGACCAGCTTCGGGATGGCCAGGAGCAGCGCTGCGCCGGCC
>JAUZEY010000141.1 GCA_030838785.1 Actinomycetota bacterium
AGTGGACGGCGGCCCGGCAACGGTCGCCGGCGCCGCCGGCTCGACCGACGAGGCCGACCGGCTGGCGGCGGGGCGGGTGGCGCTCGTCGGGCCCTTCGACGACCGGTCCGGGGCGACCGACCGGCCCGGGCGGACGGGCGGCCCGTCCGACGGGGACGCGGTGGACGGGGGAGCAGCGTCCGGCGCAGGCTCGGCCGTCGTGGAGGGCGGCGTGTCAACGGCGGCCGGCCCGGGTGCGGCGGGCTCCGGCCTCGGCGCCGTCGTGGCGGTCGCCGGCGACGTCGTCGGCGGCGTGGCGCCACTGCAGCTGTCGCTCCCCGAGTCGGTGAACCCTCCGCCGCCGATGGGAACGAACCGCCAGTCGTAACCATCGGCCCGCAGGGTCAACTGCAGGACGCCCATGGAGCGGTTGTTGCGCACCTCGCTGTTGGGGGCCGCGCTGTAGAGGCTCCCGAGGGCGCCGCCCCCGGTCCCGACGACGAACTGCCGGATCCCCCGACCCGGATCGCGACGGCCGGCCGGGTTCTGGGGCGCGAAGCGCTCGTAATCGTGATCGTGCCCGGACAGGACGACACTGGCCCGGTGGGCGTAGAGGACGTCCCAGAAGGTGTTCAGGCTCGAGTTGTTGCCGGCGGCGCCGGAGCTGAACCGGGGATGGTGCATGTAGGCCAGCGTGCAGGGCGCCGGATGGGCGCTCAGATCGGCGTCGAGCCAGGTTTTCTCGGCGCCGCAGTCGGCAGGGCCGCAGTTGCTGTCGAGCGCCACCACGTGCCAGGGGCCGACGTCGTAGCTGTAGTAGCCGCGACCGGCCGGACCGGCCAGGTCTCCGAAGTAGTGGAAATAGGCCGCGGCGTTGCCCGTGTCGTATTCGTGGTTGCCGGGCACCGGGTGGGTCCGGTCCTTGAACTGCCCCCAGGTCGGGTCGTAGCAGTGGCTGTAGTCGGAGGCGCTCCCGCTCGGGTAGGCGTTGTCGCCCAACGGCGCCACGGTGCCGTCGATGCCCTGGGCCAGCTTGGCGGTGGCCTGACCGGGGCCGCACCCGTCGATGTCACCGGCGGCGATGAGGACCGGTGCGGCCGACGACGAGGCCGCCGGCCGCAGGCCGACGCCGCCCAGTCCGAGAAGGACGAGGGCGGAGACCCCGAGCACCGGGGCGACGGTACGTCGCCACGTCGACTGTCGCATTCCATCCGTTTCGACACCCTTTGCGGCGACACCTTTGCCCCGTGGGGACCGATTTGGCCGAATCGGCCGAATCGTCAGGCGGTCGGGCGCCGTACCGCGCGCTCCAGCTCAGATTCAGGCGGCGGCGGCGGCCGGGAGGCCGAGGGCAGCCCAGATCTCCCGGGTCGCGGTCGACCGGTTCAGGGTGTAGAAGTGCAGCCCCGGGGCGCCGGCGGCGAGGAGGTCGGCGCACAGCTCGGTGGCGGCCGCCACGCCGATCCGGCGCACCTCGGCCGGATCGCCGGCCGCGGCGTGCAGCCGGGCCCGCAGGCCGGCGGGGACCTCGGCCCCCGACAGGGCGGCGAAACGCTCGATCTGGGCCACGTTCGTGACCGGCATGATCCCCGGGATCACCGGCTTGTCCACGCCGAGGGCGGCGAGGTCGTCGACCAGCGCCACGTAGTCCTCGCACCGGAAGAAGAACTGGGTGACGGCGAAGTCGGCCCGGGCGAGCTTGGCCGCCAGGTGCCGCCGGTCGCGGGCCCGGTCGGAGGCCTCCGGGTGCCCCTCGGGATGGGCGGCGACGCCCACGGAGAACGGGCCGAGCTCCCGGGCCAGTTCGACGAGTTCCAGGGCGTGGCGCAGGTCGCCGGCGGGGAGGTCGGCGCCGGCCGGGGCGTCGCCTCGGAGGGCGAGGATGTTCTCGACGCCGTCGCGCCGGTAGCGCTCGAGGATGTCGGCCAACTCGTCCCGGCGGTGGCCGACGCAGGTCAGGTGGGCCATGGGGGTCATCGTCGTCTGGCGGAGGACGTCGACCACGAGGCCGTGCGTGCGGTCCCGGGTCGAGCCGCCGGCTCCGTAGGTGATCGACACGAAGGACGGCCGCAGCGGCTCCAGCGCACCCAGGGTCCGGGCCAGCTGCGCTTCCGACTCGTCGTCGCGGGGCGGGAAGAACTCGAAGGAGTAGGTGGTGCCCGCCGCCAGCAGGGCGGCGATGTTCGGTCGGAGAGCCCGGGGAGTCGACATCGCCCGATACTACGGAGCGAGCGATGAAACCGCTCTGAGTGCTTTCAGCTCACGGCGCGGGCGGGGCGTGGGGCTGGTTGAAGTAGCGATCGAGCGCCATGTCCCGGAAAGCGCCCATCGCCTCGGGCGACGAGGTGAGCCGCCAGTCGTAGTTCCCGTTGTTTCCGGAGTCGTCCACGTCGAAGTAACAGAAAGCGACGATGTTGGGATAGTGCTGCATCACCGACTGGTGCATGGCCCGGATCCAGTTCGTCTTGTCCCCGGGGTTGTTCTCCTGCACGCCGGTCTCACCGACCATGAGCGGCTTGTGGTGGTCGTTCCCGAAGGCGTAGAAGGCTTCGAAGAGCGACTGGAACGACTGGTAGGGCGTCCCCTTCTTGCCCGGCGCCCAGTTGTAGCCGTCGGCGCAGATCCAGTCGACGACGTCGTCGCCGGGGTAGTACGGCTGCGCCGGGTTGAGGCCCCGGGGCGGCGGATAGAAGTCGAGCGACACGGGGCACCACACCCACACCGCGTTGGTCACGCCGGCCTGGTCGAAGCGGGCCTTCAGGTAGCGCCAGGCCTTGACGAAGTCGGCCGCCGAATGGGAGACCTTCGCCTTCGACGCCCGGGTGCCGTCGGCCTCCCAGAACCAGCGGAGGAAGAACGGCGCCCCGAACGCCTTGAGGGCCGCGGCCCGCTCGTCGATGAGGGCGTCGTACTTCCCGTTGTAGATACCGATCGTGTCGCCGCCGCCCCAGGAGAACATCGGGATGCGACCCCTCTGCACGTCGTACTGGTCCCGCCAGGTGGGGAACTTGGCCTCCCACAGGTAGTACTTGTTGTCGATGTCGAACGTCCGGCCGAAGTCCCGCTCCATGGCCGTGATCCCGAGGTCGTCGGGCTGCTTGGCGTTGGAGGCGTCAGGCGTCGTGTGGACGCCGAACAGTGCACCCTGTGCCGGCACGAGCCGGCCCTGGGGACGGGGAAGCGGCGGCTCGGGAGGCGTCGGGGGCTCCGGCTGCTCGTAGGGCACGGTGGTGCGGGGCTTGCCGGTGGTGGCCGCCCGGCCGGCCGGTTCGAGCCCCGCGGTGAACGCCGCCAGCGCCACGAGAACTACGGCGATGCGGCGCCCCTGACCCTGGAACGACAACACGCACACCTCCCTGCACGACAGTAACCAAAGAAACTTGAAGAACACTGCCATACAGGCGATGGGCGCGGGGCAGGCGGAGTTCGGCTCGCGTTCAGCCACGCTCACGAGCTTCGGCAACGCCAACGGGCGGCCGCCACGCAGGGTGCCGGCCGCCCGGTGCGGCAGATCTGGTGCAGTGGGTTCCGGTTAGCCGACGGCGGCCACCGAGACGATGGGCCGGGCCGGCGGGTGCCCGCCCAGCGAGCCGGCGAACGGGGCGCTGGAGAAGTTGAAGATGCCGCCGTCCTCGCCCACCATGAGGTAGCCGTCGCCGTAGCGCACCATGCCCGTGACGGGCTTGGAGAGCTTCGTGGCCCCCATCGAGCCCTTGAACGGGGCGTCGAAGGCGAAGATCCCGCCGTCGGAGGCCACGAGCCAGTAGCCGGCGCCGTCACCGTCGGGGACGAGCGACTGCACCGGGGCGTTCAGGCGCTTGCCGCCCATCGAGCCGGCGAACCGGGCGTCACCGAAGGCGAAGATCCCGCCGTCCGAGGCGACCATGTAGTAGCCCTTGCCGGTCGGGGTGGCCACCGAGTCGAGCACCGGCCCGTTGAGGGTCAGCCTCGAGACGTCGCCGAGGTAGGTGGCGTCGCCGAAGGCCACGGCCCGGCCCCGGTCGGTGAAGATCCAGTAGCCCTTCCCGGTCGGGGTGGCCGAGAGGCTCGTGACGCGCTCGCCCTTGGCCAGCAGGCCGAGGTCGAGGTTGCCGAGCACCGGGGCGTCACCCTGGGGCGAGACCTTCCCGTCCTCGGACAGGATCCAGTACCCGAGACCCGACGGCGTCGGCTCGAGGTCGACGCCCGCGACGCCGGCGGGGCCGTCACCGAAGGGCCTGGCGTCACCGAAGGGGTAGACCTTGGAGTCGGCCCCGAGCATCCAGTAGCCGCGGTGGGCGGCGACGTCATGGCCGGTGTCCGGGGTCGACGACGTGGTCGGCGTCGTCGTCGGACTGGTGGTGATGGTGGTCGTCGTCGTGGTGTCGCCGCCCCCACCACCGCCGCCGGCCCCGTTGCCGTAGGGGGCCTCGGCGAGCGTGGACTTCACGTTGAAGTACGGGTCCGTCGCCATGTCCTTCCACGCCTGGTACGACTGCGGGTCGGACTCCAGCCACCACTCGTTGGCCAGGCCGTTGGCGTTCTGGGTGTCGAAGTACAGCCAGGCGACGATGTTCGGGTAGTGCTGCGTCAGCGAGGCGTGCATCGCCTGGATCCACTTGGTCTTGTCGCCCGGGTTGTTCTCCTGGACGCCGGTCTCGCCGACCATGAGCGGCTTGTTGTGGGGGACGCTCCAGTTGTAGAAGGCCTGGAACAGCTCCTGGAACGACTCGTAGCGGGTGCCGGGCTTGTTGGGGGCCCAGTTGTACCCGTCGGCGCACATCCAGTCGACGACGTCGTCACCGGGGTAGTAGGGCTGGGCGCCCCACTGGTTGGTGGCGTGGTTGTTCGCCAGCTCGGGGTCGGTCGAGGTCTGGCCCGAGGGCGGGTAGAAGTCGAGCGACACCGGGCACCACACCCATACGGCGTTGGTGCCGCCGGCCTTGATGAACCGGTCGTGGATGTAGCGCCAGGCCTTGATGTAGTCGGCGGGCGTGTGGGACAGGCCGGCCTTGCTGGGCCGGGTGCCGTCGGCCTCCCAGAACCAGCG
>JAUZEY010000555.1 GCA_030838785.1 Actinomycetota bacterium
CCAGACGTTCACGATGCGACGCGTCGAGACCGGTGGCGACGCCACCACCGCTGAGCGCCAACCCGTGCTGACTCAGGTCTTCTGAACTCCGATTTCAGCGGTCGCAGAGGTGCAATCCGGGGAACCCGGCTGCACCGGTGATGACGACTCTCATACCGTCTCCTGGCGTTCCTCGTCGTTGCCGACCTCCAGGGAGTCGAAGCCGGCCGGCCGGCCCACGCCTTCGTAGGTGAACCCGAGCCGGCGGAGCCACGGTCCGGGGAGGGCGTTGCGGGCGTCGACCACGCCGGCGCCCGCCATCAGGCCGCGGACCCGGTCGAAGTCGAGGGTGCGGAACTCGTCCCACTCGGTGAGGACGACCAGGACGTCGGCCCCCTTGCAGGCCAGGTAGGGATCGTCGACGACGTCGACGCCGGCGAGCCCCGGAGTGGCGGCGTCGCCGGCGACCGGGTCGTAGGCCCGGACGGCGGCGCCGGCGACGACGAGGACCTCGATGATGTCGAGGGCCGGCGAGCCGCGCAGGTCGTCGGTGCCGGCCTTGAACGTCAGCCCCCACACCGCCACCGCCGCGCCGGCCAGGGAGCCGCCGGCCTGGGCCTCGATCTTCTCCACGATCCGCTCCCGTTGCCGGCTGTTGGCGACGACCACCGAGCGGAGCAGTTCGAAGTCGAAACCGGCCGACCGGGCGGCGTGGAGCAGGGCGGCCGTGTCCTTCGGGAGGCAGGAGCCGCCGTAGCCGGGTCCGGGCTGGAGGAAACGGGGCCCGATGCGGCCGTCGAGACCCATACCGCAGGTGACCTCGACGACGTCCGCCCCGACCAGCTCGCAGAGGTTGGCGATCGAGTTCACGAAGGTGAGGCGGGTGGCCAGGTAGGCGTTGGCGGCGTACTTCGTCATCTCGGCCGACTCGGGGGTCATGACGATGACGGGGGCGTCGACGTCACGGTAGAGGGCCGCCACCCGGCCGGCGGTCTCCGGGTCGTCCGCCCCGAGGACGATCCGGTCGGGTTCGAGGAAACCCCGTACCGCGCTGCCCTCGCACAGGAACTCCGGGTTGCTCACCACGGAGAACCGCCCCGAGGCGGCACCGGCGGCGAGGAGCGCCTTCTCCACCCGGCGGGCCGAGCCCACCGGCATCGTCGACTTGTTCACCACGATGGTCCCGTCGGACAGCCCGGGCGCGATTTGCCCGCAGGCGGCCACCACCGCCGAGAGGTCGGCTTCGCCGCTCTCACCGGACGGCGTCGGCAGGCACAGGAACACGAATTCGGCCGCCGCCGCCGTCGCCGCCACGGCGGTCGTGAACCGCAGCCGGCCGGCGGCGAGCCCGGCGACGGCGACCGCCTCCAGGTGGTCCTCGAGGATGGGGATGTCGCCGGCGGCGAGGCGCCGCACCTTGTCGGCGTCGACGTCGGCACACACGACGTCATGTCCCAGCCAGGCGAGGCAGGCGGCCGTGGTGGCGCCGACGTAACCGGCGCCGATGACTGCGATCGAGCTCATGGGGATCTCCGGTTCAGGGCTTCGGCGCCCCGGCCGGGACCGGGCCGGGGGCGAGGGCGGGTGGGGCCGGGGGCCGCGGGGTGTCCCCCTGGAGGGCGGCGAACGGCCGGAGGGCAATGCCGCGGCGGGCCAGTTCCGCCGGCAGGCGCGGATCGCACAGCACGCCGCGCTCGACCGCCCGCTCGGTGCGGTAGGGGGAGTCGAGGTCGGCGATGTCGTCCGCGCCGGGATGGCAGCCCAGTTCCGTCACGCCGTCGGGAAGGCCGTCGAGCAGGCGCAGGAGGGCCTCGAACGTGATCCCCTCGGGATAGGGCTCGCCCCGGCCGGACTGGCCGTAGAAGGCGCCGCAGTACACGACCCGGTCGGACACGCCCCGGACGGGCACGCCCAGCCGTCCGCCGGCGGCCAGGAGCCGGCTCCGGAGCGGTTCGTGGAGGTGGGCGTGCTGGTGGGAGTCGAGATGGGTCGGCACCCGGCCGAGCAGGCGGACGAAGTGTCCGAGCTGGCGCGACAGCTCGTCGTCGACCGCGACGGCGTCGTCGGCATCGACGACCTCATACAGCGCCTGCCACTGCCCGTCCCGGTAGACCCATTCGCCGAGGTCGACGTGGATGCCGACGCTGACCTCCGGATGGGTGTCGGCCCAGCGGGCGGCGGCCGGGGCGGCGGGCCAGCGCACCATGAGACTGGCGCTCGTCACGATGCCGCTGGCGGCGGCCTCGGCGATGCCGGCGTTGACGCCGTCGCTCTGGCCGAGGTCGTCGGCGTTGACCACGAGGATGCGGGCCGTCACGGGATCATCTCCACCAAGGTGAGCGCCTCCTGGAGCCAGCCGTGGTCATGCTCCGGCGGCGGGGTCCAGCCCGGCGCCCAGCCGAGCCACTGGACGCACAGGTGCAGCCGGGCCGCGTCGAGGTCGCCCCGGAACGCCGTCCAGGAGCCGGAGGGGTGTCCGGCGGCCTCGAAGTAGCCCCGGACCATCGCCTCCCGTTCGGGAGCGGCCCAGCCTCCGGCGGTGAGCGCGGCGACGTCGAGGACGGCGGGACCGAGCCCGGCCAGTTCCCAGTCGACGGGCCAGACGTCGAGGCGGAAGCCGACGGTCCGCACGAGGATGTTGGACGGGTAGAGCTCGCCGTGGACCAACGTCGGGGGGATGGAGAGGAGCCGCTCCGTGGCCCGCCGGTGGGCGGCGAGCACGGCGGCCGGCGCGCCGGCGGCGGCGGCCCGCTCCCGCCAGGTGGCGAAGAGGCCGGCGTCGTGGACGAGCAGCGGCACCCGCTCGGCGCGGGAAAGGCCGACGCGCCGGGCCGGCGGGCCGGCCGGGACGGCGGCGG
>JAUZEY010000181.1 GCA_030838785.1 Actinomycetota bacterium
AGCTTCTTGACCAGAGCGGCGAGCCGCCGGTCGACCTCGGCCCGGAGCGGATGCTCGGGCTCGGCCCGGATCTCGTCGATCATCTTGAGCGCCCCGTCGAGCAGGGTGGCGAAGATCCGCTTGTTGAGGACGTCGGGCTGGTACCACTTCGATTCCTGCAGGAACCGTTCCCGCAGGTCGTTGCGGTGCTCGTCGAGGAAGCGGGCCGTGGCCCGCAGCACGGCGTCGAACGCCTCCTGGTGATAGCCGGCGGCCATGAGCGACGTGAGGGCCCGGGCCGCCAGGCCGGCGGGGTCCAGGCGGTCGAGGCCCCGGCGCAGGCCCTCCTCGATGAGGCGCTCGACATCCTCCTCCTCCACGACACCGGCCAGGCTCTGGGCCGCGTCGGCGATGTAGCCGGCCAGGACGGCGGCGTGGGCCTCGTCGGCCAGCCAGTCGGCCACCCGTTCCGCGAGGCGGGCGTTGCGGACCCGGTCGGTGATGAGCGCCGGGGTCAGCAGGCTGTCCTGGACGAAGTTCGCCAGCGTCTTGGCGAACTGGTCCTTGCGCTCCGGGATAACGGCGGTGTGGGGGATGGGCAGGCCGAGGGGGTGGCGGAAGAGGGCGGTGACGGCGAACCAGTCGGCCAGCCCTCCGACCAGCGACGCCTCGGCGCCGGCCCGCACGAAGCCGAGGAGGCCCTGGTTCTCGCCGGCCAGGACGGCGGCCACGAAGACCGCCGCCATCAGGCCCAGCAGCCCCGTCGCCCGCCGTTTCGTGACCAGGAGGAGGCGGGCCCGGGCGGGGTCGGCCCCCAATGTGGCCTCTGGCGAAAGAGGCATGGACATGGGCAAGGGGCTCGCTCCTGACCTCGCGAGGGCTGAATGGACCCCCCAATCTTCGCGAACAGGACATTTCCCTCGTTCGCTCCCGAACACCGACATTTCCCCCTGATCAGCAGTTCTTCCGTATGCCGACCCGGCGCCATGACCAAGAAACTAATTCGATTTCCTTAAAAAAGATAAGCAATAAATTCAATGAATGAGGTTGCCTGAAAAGGCCGACATCGGGATAGGTTTCGGGAACAAACATGCAGGTCAGAGGAAAGAATCCTGAGAGGAAACTTGGGCGGAACTTGACACAATTCGACGCCGAGCGCAGAATTCCTTCAACGAGTCTGGGGAGCTGGGAAAACTCTCTGGGGACGAGAAGTCTGGGGTTTCCGGCGCGAGCCGGGAGAGATGTCCGGATCACGGAGCTGGGGTGTGGAGCCAGGGCGGCGGGCCCTCGTGCTGCACACCGGGATCCAAACCGAGAACCGGGCGCATGGCGCCGGCAGCGGGCCGGCGGCAGAACACACTGCACAGGAGGCACACACCCATGGCAGTAAGCGCTCTGAAGAACAAGGCCGGCCGTCTGGCGATGGTCACCACCACAGCCGGATTCATGGTCGGACTGGCCTTCCTCAACGGCGGCCAGGCCCACTCCATCGGCGGGCTCTGCAACGGCCGTCCGGCCAGCCACACCTGGCTTGACGCGTCCGGCCAGTACGGCCCGGCCCTGCTCGACGGAACGAACGGGGACGACACCATCGTCGGCTCCGACGGCGACGACACCATCGACGGTCGCGGCGGAGACGACGTGATCTGCGGTGCGGCGGGTAACGACTCCATCGCCGGCGGTACCGGTGACGACGCCATCCGTGGCGACACGGGCGACGACGACCTCGATGGCGGCCCCGGCCGTGACACCGTGGTCGGCGACGGCGGCAACGACACCGTGGCCGGTGGGGCTGGAAACGACTTCCTCGTCGGCGGTTCCGGCGACGACGTCATGATCTCGAGCGACGACGACTCCGTGGACAAGGTCAACGGTGGCGACGACTTCGACGACTGCCTGTTCGGCGCCGGCGACGAGGTCAACAACTGCGAGTACTGATGCCCGCCGCCTGCGTCACTGACCAGGCGAAGGACCACCGCTTGCGGTGCTCGGCCCTACCGGGGGTCGCGATCAGGTTGAGCGCTGTACCTGATTGACGGCGGGGCCGCCCTTCTTCCCTAGGGAGGGCGGCCCTGTCCGCATTACCAGGCACCGGAATTTCGGGGAGCCCCTCTCCCCGGGACAGCTGTCCGGACCCTGAGGAGCCGGGGGTGGCTCAACGGAGGCGTCAACGGCGCCGCCCGTCCCCACCGGGATTCCGCAGGCTTCGGGCACGCCGCCGGCTGCGGGGCCGGCGGTGTCATGCGTGACAACGCACTGCACTGCACAGGAGGCACTACCAATGGCAGTCAAGGGCATCTCCAAGAGGGCGGGGCGCGCCGCCATGGCCACCACCACGCTCGGCTTCATGGTCGGACTGGCGTTCCTCAACCCCGGTACGGCCCACTCGATCGGCGGCCTGTGTAACGGGCGGCCGGCCAGTCACACCTGGTTGGACGCGTCGGGGCAGCCCGGCCCGGCCCTCCTCGACGGCACCAACAAGGCCGACACGATCGTCGGCAGCGACGGTGACGACACCATCGACGGCCGCGGCGGCGACGACGTGATCTGTGGTGCGGCCGGGAACGACTCGATCCAGGGCGGTACCGGCGACGACGCCATCCGCGGCGACACCGGTGACGACAACCTCGACGGCGGGCCCGGCCGAGACACGGTGGTCGGCGACGGTGGCAACGACACCGTCTCCGGTGGCCCGGGGAACGACTTCCTCGTCGGCGGTACCGGCGACGACGTCATGATCTCGAGTGACGACGAGGCCGTGGACAAGGTCAACGGCGGTGACGACTTCGACGACTGCCTGTTCGGCGCCGGCGACGAGCTGTCCAACTGCGAGTACTGATGTCCGCAGCCTGACCTGCCCGGAACTCCCGGACTGAACAGGCGAGAGCATCAACGGTTGAGATGGGGCCGTCCTCTTCGGAGGGCGGCCCCCTCATTCCGTTAGGTTCTCACTCGTGGTCAGCGAGCCGAGCCCGGAGCTGCCTCCCCGGCATGACGTGCCGGCCGGCGGCCGGAGTGGGTACGTGCTCCTCGGCGACCGCCAGGTGCACTACCTGGAGTGGGGCCACGCCCGGCTCCCGGCGGTCGTCTGCCTCCACGGCGGCGGGCAGACCGCCTACATGTTCGAGCAGCTGGGGGCGGCGCTGGCGGGCCGGTTCCACGTGCTGGCCTGGGACTCCGCCGACCACGGCGACTCCGACCCGTTCTTCGACGGGCCTGGCGCCGAGGTGTCCCTCGACCGCCACGCCCTCGCCGCCGACGCCGGCCCGCTCTGCGCCGAGTTCGGCATCGCCCGGGCCGTCTTCGTCGGCGCCTCCATGGGCGGCCTGGTGGCGGTCACCGTGTCGGCGACGCGGCCCGACCTCGTCGGCGGTGTCGTCCTTCTCGACGTCGGGCATCGCCTCGAGTCGGCCGGCGTGCAGCGCATCGCCGCCTTCCTCGCCCAGCACGAGTCGTTCGCCGACCTCGGCGAGGCCGCCGCCGCCATCGCCGTCTACCTCCCCGGGCGGGCCGTGACCCAGGGCCGGCTGACCCGGAACCTCCGCCAGCGGGCCGACGGCCGCTGGGTGTGGAAGCACGGTCTCGGCCGGCGCATCCGGGCCGAGGGGGTTCCGGTCGACGTCGACGACGGCACGGCGGCCGTCGTGGCCGGCCTCGACGACGACCTGAGCACGGTGCGCTGCCCGGCGCTCGTGCTGCGGGGGGCGTCCAGCGACGTCCTTTCCGAGGAAGGGGCCGAGGCGCTCCTGTCGCTGCTGCCCGACGCCCGCTACGCCAGCATCAGCGGCGCCGGCCACCTGGCGGCGGGCGACAACCCGGAGTCGTTCGCCAACCTCGTGGGCCGCTTCCTCGACGAGATCGGCTGGGCCGACGTCGGGCTGAACCCGGCCTGAAACCCGAACCGGACCATCCGCGCCTCGGAATAAGGCGCGCCTTAGTGTTGCCACTGTGTTCAATGCACACTCCCGGAGACGGTGGCGCTGGCTTCCCGCCGCCCTGCTGGTGCCGCCGCTGCTGACGTTCGGCCTGCCGGAGGCGACCCAGGCCCAGACCACCGGCGGCACCGACGCGACCATCGTGGCCGCCGGCGACGTCGCCATGTGCAGCGACACCGGCGACGAGGGGACGGCGGGGCTGATCGACTCCATCCCCGGCACCGTGCTGCCCCTCGGCGACCTGGCCTACGACGACGGGTCGAAGGCCGACTTCGACAACTGCTACGGGCCGACGTGGGGCCGTTTCAAGGACCGCACCAAGCCCACGACCGGGAACCACGAGTACGTCCAGAAGGGGGCGGGCCCCTACTTCGACTACTGGGGCGGCGCAGCCGGGGACCGGGCCAAGGGGTACTACTCCTTCGACATCGGGTCGTGGCACCTGATCGCCCTCAACAGCACCTGCGCCGTGGTGGGGGGGTGTGGGCGGGGAACCCCGATGGAGCAGTGGCTGAAGGCCGACCTGGCTGCCACCAGCGCCAAGTGCATCATCGCCTACTGGCATCACCCCCGGTTCTTCACGCCCTCCCGGGCCCCCGGCATCGCCAAGATCGACACCCAGGACCGGAAGATGTCGACGATGTGGGCCGACCTGCAGGCGGCCGGGGCCGACATCGTCCTGTCCGGCCACCGCCACGTCTACGAGCGCTTCGCCAGGCAGGACTCCACGGGCAAGGCCGACCCGAGCGGCATGCGCCAGTTCGTCGTGGGGACGGGCGGGGGCACGCACGAGCACTTCGAGGGCTCGGTCGCCCCCAACAGCGAGATCCGCCAGCAGGACACCTTCGGCGTCCTCCAGCTGACCCTCCACCCCGACAGCTACGACTGGCGCTTCCTGCCGGTGGCCGGTGACACCTTCACCGATTCCGGCTCCGACACCTGCGGGTCCTCCCCGGCGGCCCCCGCCTCGCCGCCGTCCTCGCCCCCGCCGTCCTCGCCCCCGCCGTCCTCGCCCCCGCCGGCCGCCTGAGGCGGTCGCCCGGGCCGGGGGAGCGGGCCGGCCCTATCCTCGGCGGTCATGACCCCGGCTCCGGCCTTCGGCGACGCGGTGGCCGGCTGCCTGCTCGGCGGCGCCGTCGGTGACGCCCTCGGGGCGGTGGTGGAGTTCGACTCCCTGGACGACATCCGCCGCCGGTACGGCCCGGCCGGGCTGGTCGACTTCCCGGCCGGCGGCAGCATCACCGACGACACGCAGATGACGCTGTTCACCGCCGAGGGCCTGATGCGGGCCCGCCGCCGCTTCGACGCCCGGCGGATCGACCACGCCACCGACCAGCTGTGGGCGGCCTACCGGCGCTGGCTCGCCACCCAGGGGGAGGGCAAGGACGGCGACGACGGTGTCGGGGGGGACGGTGGTGGGGGCGACGGTGGTCGGGGCCTCGTCGAAGAGCCCGTCCTCCGGCACCGGCGGGCCCCGGGCCGCACCTGCCTGTCGGCGCTGGTCGGCAACGAGCCCGGCTTCGTCGACCTGCCGGTCAACAACTCCAAGGGCTGTGGCGGGGTGATGCGGGTGGCGCCGGTCGGTCTCGCCGCCCGTCGCCCGTCGGGCCTGGGGATCGCCTCGGCGGCGCTGACCCACGGCCACCCCAGCGGCTATCTGGCCGCCGGGGCGGCGGCCGACATTATCGGGCGGCTCCGGGCCGGCCAGGGGCTGCGGCCGGCGGCCGAGGCGGCCATCGAGGCGGTGGCGGCCTGGGACGGCCACGAGGAGACCGCCGCCGCCCTCCGGGGGGCGCTGTCCCTGGCGGAGAGCGACCCGATCCCGACGCCCGAGGCCGTCGGTCGCCTCGGGCAGGGCTGGGTGGCCGAGGAGGCGCTGGCCATCGCCGTCTACTGCGCCCTGACCGGCGACACCTTCGAGGCCGCCGTGCGGGCGGCGGTCAACCACTCCGGCGATTCGGACTCCACCGGCGCCATCACCGGGAACCTGCTCGGGGCGGCCGGGGGCCGCTCCGTCGTGCCCGAGGACTGGATCGCCGGCCTGGCCGAACGGGCCGTGGTGGAAGGGGTGGCGGCGGCGTTTGGGGCCTGTTTCGACCCTTCGTCCGGAAGCTCACCCTGACTTTCGAGAGTCCATCGAATGTATTCACAGTGGTGAAACATTCGAGGCACACCGGCGAAATACAGGATCCGTAAACATTTCCTTCATGAACAAGCGACTGCAACGCCTAAGGCTGAAAGAGACGCGTCGCCTATGGGCGGTGCTCCTCGCAGGGAAGATGCTCGGCATCCTGGCGGTGCTGGGCCTGATGAAGGGCTTCAGTTGGTACTTCGTCTCCCACGCCGGGGCGGGAACCCTCGGTGATGTCACGCATCAGGCGAACGACATCGTCAATCCGCTCAACACGGTGTGGGTCCTCGTCACCGCCTTCCTGGTCTTCTTCATGCAGGCCGGGTTCATGGCGCTGGAAGCGGGCTTCGCCCGATCGAGGGAGACGGTCAACGTCCTCCTCGAGTGCATCTTCGACACCTGCCTGTGCGGGTTGCTGTACTGGGCCTTCGGGTTCGCCTTCCACTTCGGGGTGGGCAACGGGCTCATCGGGCACCAGTACTTCTTCCTGAACGGCGCGCCGGCCACCTACGGGACGACGGGCGTGGCGTTCATGGCCTTCTGGTTATTCCAGTTCGCCTTCGCCGACACCTGCTCGACCGTGACCTCGGGGGCCATGGTCGGCCGCACCGGGTTCAAGGGCGACATCTACTACTCCATGGCCGTGTCGGGCTTCATCTACCCGATCTTCGGTCACTGGGTGTGGGGGCCGGGCGGCTGGCTCGGCAACATGACCCCCCATTTCCTCAACAACTTCACCAACGGCGCCGTCTTCCGGGACTTCGCCGGCTCCACGGTGGTCCACACCGTCGGCGGGTTCATCGCCCTCTTCGGCGCCATCGCGCTGGGACCCCGGCTCGGGCGGCGGTTCAAGCGGGACGGCGGCGGGCCAATGCCGCCCCACGACCTCGTCATCGGGTCCATCGGCGCCATCATCCTGTGGTTCGGGTGGTACGGGTTCAACCCCGGCTCCACGCTGTCGGCCATGGACCTCGAGGGCATCGGCCGGGTGGCCACCAACACCACGCTGGCCGCCTGCGCCGGCGGGATGATGGCCATCCTCTGGGTCTATCCCCGGTCCAAGAAGTGGGACCTCGGCATGTCCTGCAACGGCTTGCTGGGGGGGCTGGTGGCGATCACCTGTCCCTGCTACTGGGTCAACTCCACCGGCGCGATCCTCATCGGCGCCGTGGCCGGAATCGTGGTGCCGCTGGGCGTCGACCTGCTGGAGCACCTGCGGATCGACGACCCGATCGGGGCGGTGGCGGTCCACGGCTTCGCCGGGATCTGGGGCACGCTCAGTCTGGGCTTGTTCGCCACCGGGGCGTTCGGCGTCCCCACACCCGACGGCATCGACACGTCGACCACGGTGAAGGGCCTGTTCTACAGCGGCGGCATCGACCAGCTGAAGGCCCAGTTCATCGGCAGCCTGACGTGCGTGGTGGTGATCTCGGCGGTGTCCCTGCTGCTGTTCTTCCTCGTTGATCTGACGAGAACGCTGCGGGTGTCGGCCGACGGCGAGATCGAAGGACTCGACCTCTTCGAGCACGGCACGCACGCCTACCACATGGAGTTCGGGCAGGGTTCCAGCTTCACCTCGTTCCCGAGCACCGGAGCGTCGGTGTCGAACGGAGCGCCGGAGCCCGCCCCGTCCGAAACCGAACCGGCCTCGAGTTAACTCTCGGGGGCTCCGCCCCCGAGATCCCCCGAGATCAACGGAAATGGGGAGGAATCAGTGGTGCATCTGGTCACGGCGGTCATCAAGCCCCACCGTCTCGAAGAAGTGAAGGACGCCCTGCGGGCGGCCGGGGTCATGGGCATGACCGCCAGCGAGGTCCAGGGCTACGGCCGCCAGGGCGGCAAGAGCGAGGTGTTCCGGGGCGCCGAGTACACGGTCGCCTTCGTCCCCAAGGTGAAGATCGAGATCCTCGTCGACACGGCCGACGTCGACCAGATCATCGACCTGATCGTGAAGACGGGCCGGACGGGCAAGATCGGCGACGGCAAGGTGTGGGCCATCTCGGTCGACCGCCTCGTGCGGGTCCGCAGCGGGGAGTCGGGCGCCGACGCTCTCTGAGCACGTCGTATGAGTAGTCGGTCGGGCGGCGCGGCACACTTGGTGCAT
>JAUZEY010000221.1 GCA_030838785.1 Actinomycetota bacterium
CATGTACGTCCTGGCCAAGCAGGATGGGGAGTGGTCGATGCCGCGGCACCGGCACAATTTCGACCAGATCCGCCTGCCGTTGGTCGGTGCGAACACGACCTACGGGCGCGGCGTTGTCCTCGAGGAGGGCCAGGTCGGATACTTCCCCGAAGGCCTCTCCTACGGCCCCCAGGAGTCGCCGCTGGGCGATATGGCGCCTGGTGAGCCACTCCAGCTGACCCTGCAGTTCGGCGGTTCGTCCGGCTACGGGTTCATGAGTATCGAGCAGCGCCGCCAGGCCGGGAACGAGCTGATGGCGGCCGGGGGCAACTTCGAGGGCCCCTATTACCGCAGTCCGGACGGGAAGCGGCATTGGGGCCTGACCACGATCTGGCAGCACGTCTTCGGCGAGCGGCTCAAATACCCCCGCCCCCGCTACAACCACGTCGTAGTGGCCGATCCGAAGCGGTTCAACTGGCTGCCGGTGGACGGGACCGATGGCGTTGACCACAAGTACCTCGGAGCGTTCTCGGAGCGGGGAGTCTGGGTCGAAATGATCAAGCTCCGATCCGGCGCCACCTGGTTGTCGGTCGACCAGCGGGCTCGACGACTGCTCGTCGTGCTCTCCGGCAAAGGAGACTGCGGCTGCGAGCCGATCAGCTACCTGACAGCCATTCAAACCGATGCCGGCGAAACGCTTAGGCTGTCCGCGCCATCATCGTCGTTGGAGGTGCTCCTGATCGGACTGCCCCCTGTGGTGCTCCCCGAAACGGAATCGCAGGAGTACGACCTCGAGGATGTGCCCGAGCACGCGACCGAACCGGTCGGGCAGTCGAGCTGAGGCCAGGAAAAGTTGTCGCTACCGGAAAGGAACTATGGCTGACGTCGACCTGACCGAACTCGCTTCCGGGCGGGGCGGTTCTCGAACCCTGCGCGGCTACCTAGCGACACCTGCCGGAGAGGGCCCGTGGCCCGGAGTGGTGATGATCCACGAGATCTTCGGCCTCGATGACGTCATGCGCCGTCACGCCGGCCGGCTTGCCGGGCTCGGCTACCTGACCCTTGCCGTCGACCTCTACAGCTCAGGCGGAGCCGCCCGCTGTCTTGTCTCTACGATGCGCGCCATGGTCAAGGGGCAGGGCCGCCCCTTCGCCGACATTTCCACCGGGCGCGAACACCTGGCCCGAGCGGCCGACTGCACCGGCAGAATCGGCGTCATCGGCTTCTGCATGGGCGGCGGCTTCGCGCTTTTGACGGCGGTGTCCGGCTACGAGGCCGCCGCGGTCAACTACGGTCAACTCCCTCGCGACCCCGACGCCGCGCTCGCCGACGCCTGCCCGATCGTCGGCAGCTACGGCGGCCGTGACCCCTCCCTCAAAGGCGCCGCCGGCCGTCTCGACGCAGTACTGAACAAGGCAGGCGTGACCCACGACGTCAAGGAGTATCCCGCCGCCAGCCACGCGTTCCTGAACGACGCCGAAACGGGTCCCCGACTCCTCCGGCCGCTCCTGCGCGTCGCTGGCATCGGACCTGAACTCGCGAGTGCCGCGGACGCCTGGAGCCGGATCGAGAGCTTCTTCGCAACGCATCTGCACTGACCCGCGACTCGCACGGCGAAGCGCCGGGTTTCCGCGTTGCTTCGCCGCCTGAAGGTCCGCAACCGGCTCGAGGCCGCCGCCCTCGCCGGACGGTGCGGCCTGCTCGATCGCGTCCAAGACGACAACGCCTGACGGCGGATTAGGAGGAGACCGCGGGGCGATGGCCCGCTGGCGAGCGGCGGGGGCATCGGTGGCGGTGATCTGGGGTCGCTGGGCGGTCCTGCACTCGGCGTTGTCGTGGGCCGTGGCCCAGCGGTACCTGCGTTGTGACCCCCTCGAGGGGATGCGTGTACGGGTGGCGGCGAAGACTCGTCGGATGTCGGCGCCGTCAGCGCCCGCTTCGGCGAGCAACCTCGCGGTCACGGTGTCGGTGGTGGCGAGGGCGAGCAGGATGTGCTCGGTGCAGATCGTGTCGTCGCCCAGGCTGGTCGCCTCGGAGAAGGCGGCCTCGAGAACCTTTGTGGCCGACGGATCGAGTCGTTCGAACATGGCTCGGCTTACCGTCGCCGATGCCGACGGGCCCGGAGCCCATCGGCGTGGTGCTTCTTGTGGGCTGACTGTCGGGAGACGCCGAGGGTCAACCTAAGCTGACAGGTGGCTGGCCGCTTTCAGACAGGACCGACCAGATGGCAGATGCGCGCCGGGTCGCAGTCGGCTGGGTCGAGCCGCTCAGCCCGGGCCACCAGACGGATCAACTCGCCCTGGAGTGCCCGCAACTCCGTGATGCGGCGGTCGAGTTCTGCCGAGCGGGTCCGCAGCAGGTCGAGCACGTGGCCGCAGGGCGTCTGCCCCTCGTCCCGAAGGGCGACGATGCCGCGGATCTCGCCCAGTGAGAGTCCGACCGCCTGGGCGGCGCGGACGAAGGCGAGACGGTCGAGTGTCGAGGTGTCGTGATCCCGGTAGCCCGACGGCGAGCGCGGCGGCGGGGGTAGAAGGCCGATGTCTTCGTAGTAGCGGATGGTCTTGGTCGAGACGCCGGAGCGCGACGCCAGTTCCCCGATCTGCATATTTCCTCTTGACCTTCCAGCGCGCTGGAAGCCTTACGGTAGCGTCTTGGACATCGACCTGCTGTATGTGGCGGACTGCCCGAACCATGCGATCGCCCGAGCCCGGGTCCAGATCGCCCTGGATCGGACGCAGTTGGCGGCCGTTGTCCGCGGGCGCGAAGTGCAGTCGAGCGAAGAGGCCGCTCGGCTCGGGATGCGCGGCTCGCCGACCATCCTCGTCGACGGGCACGATCCCTTCGCTGGCGGTGCCGATCCCGCCGCGCTGTCGTGCCGGCTCTACCGGAGCGACCCGGGGTTCAGCGGAGCGCCCACGGTGGAGCAACTCGTCGAGGCGTTCGGCGGATGAGCCAGTCACGGACGGGGCCAGTCGCCACGG
>JAUZEY010000223.1 GCA_030838785.1 Actinomycetota bacterium
CCGGCCCTCCAGGATGCGGCCGGTGAACTCGTCGACGATCTTGACCTCGCCGTCCTGCACGACGTAGTCGACGTCCCGCTTGAACAGCTCCTTGGCCCGCAGCGCGGCCTGGAGCTGGTGGACGAAGGTCTGGTTGATGTTGTCGTAGAGGTTCTCGACGCCGAGCGCCTCCTCCACCCGGGTAATGCCTTCCTCGGTGGGCGCCACCGTCTTCTTCTTCTCGTCGACCTCGTAGTCGCGCTCGGCCACAAGGGGGGTCACGATGCGGGCAAACTGGGTGTAGAGGACGGCGGCGTCGTCGACGGGCCCGGAGATGATGAGCGGGGTGCGGGCCTCGTCGATGAGGATGGAGTCCACCTCGTCGACGATGGCGAAGTTGTGGCCCCGCTGGACCATGTACTCCCGGGCCGGGGCCATGTTGTCGCGGAGGTAGTCGAAGCCGAACTCGTTGTTGGTGCCGTAGGTGATGTCGCAGCCGTAGGCGGCGCGCTTGTACGTGGAGTCGTCCATGTCGGGGATCACGAGCCCGACGGTGAGCCCCATGAAGCGGTGGACCCGGCCCATCCACTCGGCGTCGCGCTTGGCCAGGTAGTCGTTGACCGTCACGAGGTGGACGCCATTGCCCGACAGGCCGTTGAGGTAGGCCGGGAGGGTCGAGACGAGGGTCTTGCCTTCGCCCGTCTTCATCTCCGCCACCCACCCGAAGTGGAGCGCCGCCCCGCCCATCAGCTGGACGTCGTAGTGGCGCTGGCCGAGGACCCGCCGGGCGGCCTCACGGATGGTGGCGAACGCCTCGGGCAGGAGATCGTCGAGATCCTCCCCGTTGTCGAGGCGGTTGCGGAACTCCACGGTCTTGGCCGCCAGCTGATCGTCGGACAGCTTCTGGATTTCCGGCTCGAACGCCCCGATCTCGGGGACGATGCCTTCCAGCGCCTTGACCTTCCGACCTTCGCCCAGGTGGAGGATCTTGTTGAAAACTCCCATAGAGAAATGAGTCTACCGACGACTCCCGGCTCCGCCGCCCCGCGCTCCGGGCGAAATGGTCGGGGCGTCACGGCGCTCTAGCATCCGGCGGTGCTCACCGCCCGCCCGGTCGACATCGAGCGAGAGGTCGGCGTCGCCGACCCCGGGCCCGGGCCCCGGCGCCGGGCCGGGCTCGAGCCGCTGGCCTGGATGGCGGGCCCGGCCGTGGCGGCGGCGCTGGCGCTCGTGCTCGTGCGCGGCGTCGTCGGCGGGCAGCCGCCGGCCGGCGAGGACGTGATGGCCCACCTCATCCGGGCCGACTTCGCCCTCCCCCACCTGGTCGCCCACCTCCGGCCCGACGGCTGGTTTCCCCGCCTCGTCCTCGGCCAGCAGGAGTTCCTGTTCAACGGGCCGGGCCTGACCTGGCTCGTGGGCGCCGTCCGCATCTTCACCCTCGGGACCCTGTCGACCACCGGGGCCCTCAAGGTGGTCTGCGTCGCCTCGGTCGCCGTCCTGCCGCCCGCCGTGGCCTTCCTGGCCCGGTCGTACGGGCTGACGCGGCCGGCGGCCGGCCTGGCCGCCGTCCTGTCGCTACTGGTCTCGAGCCCCTACGGCCCCGGCCTCCAGGGCCTGTTCCGGGTCGGGCTGGTTCCGAACCAGGTCGGTGCCGTCCTTTTCTGCCTCGCGCTGGGGGCGATCGTCCGGACGCTGGACGGGCCGGGCCGGAGCGGCCGCTGCCGGGCGCCCGGCGCGGCCCGTTGGTCACGACGGGCGCGCTGGCCCGCCGTGGCCGCGGTGACGGGCGCCGGACTCCTCGTCACCCACCTCATCTCGGCGCTCATCCTGGCGGTCTTCGTGGCCCTCACCCTCGCCGCCCGGGCGGTGGGCGGTCGGTCTTCCCGGCGAGGGCTGGGTCAGCTCGCCGCCGTGGCCGCCGGCACGGCCGGTCTGGCCGCCTTCTGGCTGCTGCCCCTGATGGCCCACCGGGACCTGCACGGCGTCTACACCGGCTGGGACACGCCGCCCCTGGCCACACGCCTGGCCGACGTCGCCACCGGCCGGATCCTCTTTCCCGCGGGGCTCGCCGTCCTGGTGGTCGCCGGCTGGCTCTTCGCCATGGTTCGGGCGATCGCCGGCGGCCGACCCGAACGTGCCCTCGCAACCGGTTGCATCGTCCGCCGCGGGTTTTCCGAAAACTCCCACGGAGCGGCGGTGGTATGGGTGCTCGTACCGGCCGTGTACCTGCCGCTGGCCTACGCCGCCCTCCGCCTCCTCGGCCCGGGTGACGTGACGCTGCAACTTCCGAACCGGGGGCTCGGCTACGTCGGGCTCATGGCCGTCTTCGCCGTCGCCGCGCCGGCAGCGGCCCTGGCCGGGCGATTCGGCCGGGCCGGGCACGTCACGGCGCTCCTCGTGGCCGGGGCGGCCGTCGTCGTCTTCGCCCCCGGCCAGGGAGCTCCCAGCCAGCTCCCGGAGCCGAAGCCGCAGATGCGGGCGGCGGCCGGGGCCCTCCGGGAGCTCGTCCCGCCCGGGGCCCGGTTCGCCACCCAGCGAGACTTCCCCAACGAGGTCGACCGCACCGGCATGATCCATCCCGAGACGTGGCTGGCCCGGGTGTCGGGTCGCAACTCGCTCAACGGCTTCAACCTGGAGGCGGTCAGCACCCCCGATGCCGCCATGGAGCCGGACACCCTCCAGAGCGACGAGCCGTCGGTCTCGGCCGACCGCCTGGCCCGTTTCGGCGTCACCCACGTGGTGGTCACCGACGACCCGGTCGCCGCCCGCCTGGCCCGCTCCGATCGCTTCCGGAGCGTGTGGCACGTCTCGCCGATCACGATCCTGGCCGTCGAGCCCCGGGACGGCGCCCCTCCCCCCGCGTCCCTGGTCGACTCGCCCGCCCCCCTGTCGGCCTTCCTGCTCGACGCCCGACCCGAGCACTTCGGCGTCGAGGTGCACACCGACGAGGCCGCTCCGGTGACGGTGGCCATCGCCTGGTCCCCCAAGTGGCACGCCCGGTTGGACAACCGTCCGCTCCGCCTCCGGCGGGCCCACGACGGCCTGATCCAAGCCGCCGTCCCCTCCGGCGACCATCAGATCCACCTCGACTACGGGTCAGACGGCTGGGACCGGCTGGGCCTCGCCCTGACCGTGCTGACGATCGTCGCTCAGTTGATGTCGAGGATCTTCTCCCGCACGGCGTAGACGACCGCCTCCATGCGGGAGTGGAGCTGGAGCTTCTCCAGGATGTTGCGCACGTGGTTCTTGACCGTGTTCTCGGCGATGAACAGCGCCTCGGCCACGTCGCGGTTGCTCATGCCCTGGGCCACGAGCTTGAGCACCTCGAGCTCCCGGGTGGTGAGCCGGGGGGCCTGGAGGCGGGGCTTCTCGTCGGCCTGCTTGGCCAGGGTGTTGAACTCGTTGAGGAGCTTGGACGCCATCGACGGCGAGATGAGGCTCTGGCCCTGCACCACCGAGCGGATGGCGTCGGCCACTTCCTCGATGGAGATCTCCTTCAGGAGATAGCCGTTGGCGCCGGCCTTGATGGCGTCGAAGAGGTCGTCTTCCTCGTCGGAGACGGTGAGCATGACGATCTTCGCCGACGGCACCGACTCCCGGATGGCCCGGGCGGCCTCGATGCCGTTGAGCTTGGGCATCCGTACGTCCATCAGGAGGACATCGGGCACAAACTCCTCGGCCTTGCCGATGACCTCGGTCCCGTCCTGGGCCTCGGCCACCACCTCGATGTCGGGCTCAGCCTCGAGAACCATGATGAGGCCGCGGCGGAACAAGGCGTGGTCGTCGGCGATGAGGACACGAATCCGGTCGACTCCGGCCGCGGGCAAGTCCGTCACGTACCCTCCTGGGTCACACCGTCAGGTTAGCCCGCGGTCTCGATGAGGCCGAAGTTTCCGTCGTTCCGGCGGTAGATCACGGCCGCCCGACCGCTCTCCGAGCTGGTGAAGAGGAAGAAATCGTGGCCCAGCAGGTCCATCTGGAGGAGGGCCTCCTCGGCTGACATCGGCTTGATGGTGAACTCCTTCGTCTTCACGATCCGGGCCGGCTGGAGCTCCTCCTGATCCTCCTCCTCGTCGAGCAACGGGACCTCGACCCGCTGGGTGCGGATGCGGCGGGGATGGACCCGGGCCACCCGCTTGTCCTTCAGCCGCTTCACCTGGTGCTCGACCTTGTCGCACACGGCGTAGAGGGCGGCGAAGGGCTCCGTGGCCGAGGCATGGGCCTTCAGGAGGTGCCCCTTCACATGGACGAGCACCTCGCATCGCTGGTTGTCGGCGATGCGCGGGTTGCGCTCCTCGGAGAAATCCACCTCGGCCCGGGCGAACCCGTTGGCGTAGCGGTCGAGCTTGGCCAGGTGCTCCGTGGCTGCGGTCCGCAGCGGCTCGGAGACCTTGACGTTCTTGCCCCGGATCACGACATCCATGGGTAACCCCCGCATGCGTTGGGGAGGCGGGTGAAGGCCCCCGAGCGTCCGCACCGATGGGAGACGGCAATGGCAAAGGCCGTGTGCGGCTGACCTGGTCTTTGCCCCCACACTCGCCTGCCGGAGAAGTGACCGTCCCCCGGGCGGTGACGCACCGGTTCACGGACGGCTTCGTTCCCTCTCCCGGACGGGCCTCGCCGATCGAAGCCCACGGGGCAGGGCTTACCCCTAAGCCGCACCATGCTCAGCAACCACGGGTTGCCTTACGTGGGTCGTTTCGCCTGCGACTGGCATCGACTAGCCGCCTCCGTCGAAACGGAGCGGCGCAACCACAGACCCGCACACGGCCATGTACGAGTATACGTGGCCGTTACCGGGGCGCCCCCGGGGTGCCGGTGGCGCGCCGGGCCATCACGACGCTGACCAGCCGGTTGACCAGTTCGTCGACCGGCGGCTCGTAGGCGCCCTCGGCCACCTGCTGGCGCAGGCGCAGGATCACATCGTGGCGTTCTGCCGTAGCTCCGTGCGTGCGTTCCATCGCGGGTCTCGCTCCTCCCGAAGACGACCCCCACCCGGAGATCGGACCTCGGCTCACCGCGAATAACGGCTTCCGGGTGCGGTGCCTTGAGCGCCCCGCGACCGATCCGCACCGCTCGCCGCGCCCCGCGAGGGGCCCGCCCGCAGCGGAGTGCGGGCCACGGTGGCCGCCCCCACCCATGTCGCCCCGGCCGACCTGAGGGAGGCGGCGGCGGCCGCCAGGGTGGCGCCGGTGGTGGCGACGTCGTCGACCACCAGGACGCGCTGCCCGGCCACCGACCGGGCCCCGAACACCGGGCCGTGGCGCCGCTCCCGCGCCGTTCGGCCCGTCTGAGCGGGGCCCCCAGCTCGGCGGACGAGGCTGCGCCGGACGGGGACGTCGAGCCCCCGCCCGACCGCACGGGCCAGGTGCTCGGCCTGGTCGAACCCCCGCTGGCGGCGGCGGCCGGCGCTCGTGGGCGGCCAGGTGACCACGTCGACCGGGCCGGGCGGCGGTGGCTGGCGCAGCCGCTCGACGAGCGCGTCGGCCAGCAGCGGGAGGGCGGAACGGGCGTTGCGATACTTCACCCGGGCCAGGCCCTCCCGCACCGCCCCCTCGTAGGCGAAGGCGGCGACCCACCAGTCGACCCCCGGCGGTGGCGAAGGCCCAGGGGCGGCGGGCCCCGGACGGGCCCGGGCCAGGCAGTCGGGGCAGAGGGCGGCCGGCGCCACCCCACAGCCGACACAGCGGCCCGGGAACAGCACGGCGAGCAGGGGGATGAGCACGTCCATGGCCCGGAACCTACCGAGCAGCTGTGACAGGAAAGGGGGGGACGAGGCCGGCGGATGACGGCGCGGCGGCGGACGTGTGAAACTTGGGCCGGCGCTGGGGCTCTGCCGCATGGGACAGGAGGGTGTCGTGCGCCGCATGTTCGTCTTGGCGCTCCTGGCGGGCTCCTGGCGCCGGGGCACCCCGCCCGCGCCCACACCGGGGGGACGTTGACCGGCTTCGAGAACCCCGAGAGCGCCCCCTGGGACAGCGCCACGGGGTTCTTCTACGTCTCGAACATCGGCCCCGGCCCGATCAACCCGGTCGGCCGGGAACCCGACGGCTACCTCAGCCGGGTGTCGTCCGACGGCCGGCTCGTGGACGCCAAGTGGGTCACCGGGCTCCGGTCACCGAAGGGGATCCACCGGCGAGGCACCGACCTCCTCGTGGCCGACGTCGGCCAGCTCGTGGTGATCGACGTGGCCGGAGCGAAGATCAAAGAGACCATCGACCTCGACGGGCTCGGGGCGAAGTTCCCCAACGACGTCACCGTCGACGATCGCACCGGCGACGCCTACATCTCCGACACGGGCCGCAACACCATCTACCGCCTCCCGGCCGGCAGCTCGAAACCGGAGGTGTGGCTCCAGTCGGACACGCTGGAGAATCCCAACGGCCTGTTCCTCGACGGCGACAAGCTGATGGTGGCCGGCTACGGGGTCGACCCCGACGGCGACGGCCCGGCCGCCCGGAGCCCGGGCCGGATCCTGGTCGTCGACATGGCCACCAAAGCGGTGGCGCCCCTCGGCGACATGGCGCCGCTCGGCAACCTCGACGGGATTGAGAAGCTCGACGCGGCCTGGATCGTCGGCGACAACACCGGTCACGTCTGGCAGGTGACCGCCGATGGCAAGGCCAAGGACCTGGCCCAGATCGCCAACGCCGCCGACCTCGGCCTGCGCCGGGGTGACCGGCTGGCCGCCGTCCCGACGCTCTCCGACAACACGGTCCAGTTCCTCACGATCCCGTAGGGCTCTCCGGGCGGAGCGGGCGCCGGTGGGGAGCCGCCTCGACCATGCGCCGCAGGCTCTTGTCGTAGGGCGGCCGGGCGACGCCCAGCTCCGTCACGATGGCGGTGACGAGGGCGGCCGGGGTCACGTCGAAGGCCCGGTTGAGGGCCGGGACGCCGGGTGGGGCCAGCCGGA